>CAZOEH010000250.1:3816-4930 GCA_964578785.1 uncultured Desulfonema sp.
CCGCCGATGGCTTTGTCCCGTGTGATACATATTACTTCGATCCCTATCCGGCTGAGGGATTGTGCCAATTCAATACCAACAGGACCTAGTCCGAATACGGCCATCCTGCGCGGAAGTGCTTCAAGCTCAAAGAACCGGTCCGTATCGGTCAGATATCCGGCGTATTTCTGCCAGGACTCAGGAATAACGGGTTTGGAACCGGTTGCAATGATGATTTTATCCGCACGAACGGTCACATCTCCGAGATCAAGAGTGTTCTGGTCAATGAACCGCGCATGTTTTCGAATCAGACGGTTTTTCCATGACTGCATATCTTTTTCCACCCCAGCAACGAAACGGTCCCTGAGACGGCGGACATGGCGCATGATCTTTGCATGATCCGGCGAAGAGGTTTTTGAATTTTCAATATTGAAGGGTTCAAGTCCCTGCTGGTAATGATAAGCCGATGCGATGGCTATCAAAGATTTAGACGGCATGCACCCCACCCGGGCGCAGGTTGTACCCAGTATCCCGCCGTCAATCACCACATAATTGTCGGTGTATTTAGCGACCTCTGCACGGGCGGTCAGGCCGGCCGTACCGGCACCTATTATTGCCACGTCATATGGTTTTGTCACGGCATTTCTCCTGTCTGAATCCGGTTTGAGTCATATGCAAGTTCCTTTAAATCGTAAAATTGTCAGGATAATTCAGTCAACCGGTATAAAAATAGTGCAAATAGCAAGCCACCAAATGGTAAAAAGACCGTTCTTTAATTATTATTTAATAACAGCTGGTTAGATCGACAGGAATGAACCGCATGAAAGTATGAAGCGATTCGAATAACCTCAATATCCGGAGGAACCTTGATATGTTGAGGTATGCTTTGAAGGAAGGTGTACAGTTACTTCGTTGATTTCGATATGAAACCCGCATGAAATGCATCGAACTGATATCGGAAATTCATCATGAAGTTCAGCAATACGGAAAAGGCCGGGAGTCCTTCCAATGGCATGAAGCACGGGGCTCGTCTTCTCTCCTTTGGGACATTGGATTTGACCGGGACGTTCCTCAAATTACGATTCCTGAGAAATAAGTCCCTTTTTTAAAATAATTATTGTGTCAAAAATTATCA
>CAZOEH010000251.1:0-4889 GCA_964578785.1 uncultured Desulfonema sp.
CTGTATTCCCAATCAAAGATTTTACCGGGAGCGCATCGCTTGAATTTGTTTCCTACAGATTCGGCGAAATAAAACACGGTGTTGCGGAATGCATTCACAGGGGCATGACTTATGAAATACCGGTCCGGATAACTGTAAGGCTTGTTGTTTATGATGTGAACAAGGAGACTGATATTTCAAGTATTCGCGACATCAAGGAGCAGGAGATTTATTTCGGAACGGTTCCTCTGATGACCGGGAGGGGAACTTTCATAGTAAACGGTACAGAAAGGGTTGTGGTCAGCCAGCTTCACAGGTCATCCGGTGTATTTTTTGATCATGACAAGGGAAAAACCCATTCGAGCGGGAAGATTATTTACAGCTCAAGAATCATCCCTGTCCGAGGGTCATGGATTGACCTTGAAATCGATCCTAAAGATATCGTTTACATAAGAATAGACAGAAGACGCAAGTTTCCTGTTACAATATTCTTTAAGGCGTTCGGATATACTCCCGAAGATCTCCTTTCGTATTTTTATAAGTCCGAGAAGATAATTTTACGCGGAAGAAGCATATATAAGGAACTGAGAGAGGATTTATGCAAAGGCCAGAAATTTACCCGCGACATAAAGGATCCTGATTCGGGGGAAATTATAGCTAAAAAAGGACGGCCGTATACTCCAAAACTTATAAAGAAGCTGATATCTTCCAATATGGGGACAATACCAATCAATATGGAAGATATCCTTGACAGAGCATTTGCATATACGATTTCGGATCCCAAGACCGGTGAGCCTTTGGTTAAGGCAAACAGTATGGTTAACGACGAATCGTATGCAAAACTCAAAGATTCCGGCATAACGGAATTTGACCTTCTGTTTGTAGACAGCATGTCGAGCAGCGACTCCATAAGAAAAACCCTTGCGGTCGATAAAGTAGGCTCAAAGGAAGAGGCGCTAGTTGAAATATACAGAAGGCTAAGGCCAGGAAACCCAGCAACACCTGAGGTTGCCCAGGATTTTATAGATAACCTGTTCTTCAAGACCGCATATTATGATCTTTCCGGTGTGGGAAGGGTTAAAATAAACCAGCGCCTTGGCATCGAGTCTTCGCCCGATTTAAAAATTCTAAGAAAAGAAGATATTCTTCTTACCACAAAAACCCTGATAGATCTGAGAGATACTCAGGGGGTGGTTGACGATATCGACCACCTTGGAAACAGGCGGATAAGAGCTGTCGGCGAGCTTCTTGAAAACCAGTACCGGATCGGTCTTGTGCGTATGGAAAGGGCCATCAAGGAAAGGATGAGTCTGCAGGAAGTTGACGCCCTTATGCCTCACGATCTTATCAACCCGAAGCCGGTTTCGGCAGTTGTCAAGGAATTCTTCGGAACAAGCCAGTTAAGCCAGTTCATGGATCAGACCAACCCTCTTTCGGAGACTACTCATAAGCGGAGACTCAGCGCCCTCGGCCCGGGCGGACTTACGCGTGAACGCGCAGGTTTCGAGGTGAGAGATGTTCACCCGTCACATTACGGGCGCATATGCCCGATCGAGACGCCTGAGGGCCCGAACATAGGTCTTATCGTTTCGCTAAGTACATATGCGCGGGTTAATGATTACGGTTTTATTGAAACACCCTACAGGCTTGTGAGTAATGGAACGGTTACAAATGAAGTCAAGTTTCTTGATGCATTTGAGGAAAAGGAGCTGCCTATAGCACAGGCGAATGCTCCTGTTGATGAAAAGGGAGAGTATGTTAACCCTCTCGTTACATCCAGAGTGGCGGGCGAGTTCATGATGGTCAAGAAGAAGGATATTGAGATGATGGATGTCTCTCCGAATCAGCTTGTAAGCGTTTCGGCGTCACTTATCCCCTTTCTTGAGAATGATGATGCCAACAGGGCTTTAATGGGATCAAACATGCAGCGTCAGGCTGTTCCACTTATGGTTAATGAAGCCCCGCTTGTCGGGACCGGCATAGAAGATGTCGTGGCGAAAGATTCAGGCGTAACCATTGTGGCTGCCAGAGACGGAATCGTGAAGTCTGTTGACGCTTCCAGGATAATATTATCACATAATCCTTCGGAAAAAGGGTATGAAAACCATGTTACCATTTACAGCCTGTCAAAATATATGCGTTCCAACCAGAACACATGCTTCAATCACAGGCCGATAGTTGTAGAGGGGCAGTGTGTGAAGGCCGGCGAGATTATAGCCGACGGGCCCGCCACGGAAAAGGGAGAACTCTCTCTTGGAAAGAATGTAACGGTTGCGTTCATGCCGTGGGGAGGGTATAATTTCGAGGATTCGATCCTCGTGAGCGAAAGACTTGTCAGGGACGGCGTTTATACTTCTGTTCATATAGAAGAATTTGAAGTTGTTGCGAGAGATACGAAACTCGGCAAGGAAGATATAACACGCGATATCCCGAATGTTGGAGACGAGGCATTAAAAGATCTCGATGAAAGCGGCATCATAAGGCTCGGCGCCGAGGTAGGGCCGGGTGCTATTATGGTAGGCAAGATAACGCCGAAAGGTGAGACGCAGCTTTCTCCCGAAGAAAAGCTTCTCCGGGCAATATTCGGTGAAAAGGCGGGTGATGTCAAAGATACTTCTCTGAGGGTTCCTCCCGGAGTTGACGGTATTGTAATCGATGCCAAGGTGTTTGCCAGACGCGGCATAGATAAAGATGACCGGACCGTCATTATAGAGGAGTCGGAGATAAAGGTACTGGAGAGAAACCGCGATGATGAGATTGCTGTTATTGAAGAGATAGCCAGGGGACAGATACAGGAAATATTAAAAGGTCAGATATGTATCACTCCAATTAAAAAGGGCAAAAAGGTTGTGATTGCAAAAGGCGACAAGATAGATCCCGGAGTACTTGCGGATGCGCCTATTGCCCAGCTGGAAGGGGTTGTATTGAAGGATGCAGGAACGACCGAGAAACTGCATGATCTTCTCGAAAAGTACAGGAACCAGTGCGATCTCTGCAGACAGAATTTTGAAAAACAGATCAGCAGATATGAAAAAGGCGACGATCTTCCTCCGGGTGTCATCAAGATGGTCAAGGTATATGTTGCCATGAAACGGAAGCTTTCCGTCGGTGATAAAATGGCAGGCAGGCATGGCAACAAGGGCGTGGTTTCAAGAATTCTTCCTCAAGAGGATATGCCGTATTTTGAAGACGGAACCCCGGTCGATATGGTTTTAAATCCTCTTGGAGTTCCTTCTCGAATGAACGTAGGGCAGATTCTTGAAATACATCTCGGCCGTGCGGCCAAAGGTCTCGGCGAGCAGCTGAATAAATTCATAGAAGAGAATAATATAAAAGCACTTCGCGATAAAATAAAAAAAATATTTGCCGATCCTTCATTAAACAAAGCTGTCGGAAAAATGGATGATAAGGAGCTGTGTGATTTTGCAGCTTATTATAAAAATGGTGTTCATATGGCAACACCGGTTTTTGACGGAGCAAAAGAGTCTGAAATCAAGGTTCTTCTGGAAGAAGCCGGATTATGTCCGACTGGCCAGGCTACACTTTACGACGGACGGACCGGAAATTCCTTCAAAGGGAGAATTACTGTAGGAACGATGTACATGCTGAAGCTCCACCATCTTGTAGACGACAAGATCCATGCCCGTTCCATTGGCCCTTATTCACTTGTTACTCAGCAGCCTCTGGGAGGAAAGGCCCAGTTTGGAGGCCAGCGCCTCGGAGAAATGGAAGTATGGGCGATGGAGGCGTACGGAGCTGCTCATGCGCTGCAGGAATTCCTGACCGTAAAATCCGATGATATGGCCGGGAGAACAAGAATGTATGAAAAAATAGTTAAAGGCCAGAACATGCTTGAACCCGGCATTCCAGAGTCTTTCAAGGTAATGACGAAAGAGTTGCAGAGCCTGGGTTTAGACATAACGCTTATCGAAGGGAATAAGGAGTAAAATTTGGAAACCTTATACGATTTCTTTGCCAAACCTATTGATCCGAAACTGTATTCCGGAGTCAGAATTGCTTTGGCTTCATCTGAACAGATCCGGCAGTGGTCTTTCGGCGAAATTAAAAAACCGGAAACAATAAACTACCGGACTTTCAAGCCGGAGAGAGACGGGCTTTTCTGCGCAAAAATCTTCGGACCAACCAAAGACTATGAGTGTAACTGCGGCAAGTACAAGCGGATGAAGCACAGAGGGGTTGTCTGTGAAAAAAGCGGTGTTGAGGTTATTCAGTCCAAGGTCCGCAGAGAAAGAATGGGGCATATCGAACTTGCCACGCCGGTTGCCCACATATGGTTTTTAAAAAGCCTTCCCAGCAAGATAGGAAACCTCCTGGATCTGACATTAAAGAGCATGGAAAAAGTTTTATACTTCGACAGCTATATAGTTTTGGATCCGAAAGACACACCGCTTACGAAGTGTCAGCTTCTTTCTGATGATAAGTACCGCGAGGCTGTAGAAACATATGGTGCAAAATTTGAAGCGGGAATAGGAGCTGAAGCAGTCAAGCGCCTGCTGGAAGATATAAATCTAGATGCCCTTTATAAAGAGCTGAGGACCGAAATAAAGACTACAAGCTCCGTCGCAAAAAGGCAGAAACTTTCCAAGAGGCTTAAGATTGTTGATGCTTTCAGGCGTTCGGGAGTTAATCCTGTCTGGATGATAATGGATGCGATTCCTGTCCTTCCGCCCGATCTGCGTCCTCTTGTCCCTCTTGAAGGCGGAAGATTTGCAACATCAGACCTTAATGATCTGTACAGGAGAGTCATAAACCGCAACAACAGATTAAAAAGACTTATCGATCTGAAGGCGCCCGACATCATTGTACGAAACGAGAAAAGAATGCTTCAGGAGGCAGTGGATGTCCTGTTCGATAACGGACGGCACGGCAGGGTTATTACCGGTACTAAC
>CAZOEH010000252.1:0-4888 GCA_964578785.1 uncultured Desulfonema sp.
CCGATCTTCCAAAGGGTTTCCATCTTTTCGGACTGGATGGCCCGAATATAACCACGGTCGGCATGCCTGTAAATGCCGCGAGGTGGCTTATGCCGGAATCATTTCCGATGAATCCGCCGGATTCTGTCAGTATAGTCATAAGATCCGAAAGATCGGTCAGCATATGGATTTTACTTCCTGCAGGAAGGCATCTTGCTGCTGATTCATAAAAATCCGTTTCAGAAGGTCCGAGTATGATCTCCGGATTCATTCCGGCTATTCGGAGCCCCTTAAATGTTTCCATGAAATTTGAGACCGGCCAGTTTTTTCTTATGCTTCCCGCCCCGGGGTGTATCAATATTTTTTTTCCGTTATCAAATGAGTTCGCCACTTTTTGTTTCCGGAGCCGTGTAAAATAATCTGTTTCAGGCCATTTTGCATACCGGTCGGCATCCCGACCAGCATAACGTATAAGCCCGTTTTCGGCAAGGCGGTCTAAAACATGATTTAATATATGAATTTCAAGAGAGGAATCGGGACGGGGATCTATGCGGAAAATTTTTCTGTTGACCATGCGGCCTATTATATTTTCAAGCTCCTGTGAATATGAAAAAAGGACTATTTCTTCATATGACCGGAATATATCAACGGTGCGGGGATCAGCTTTGCCGGAAAATACCGATGAAAAAAATGCCGCTTCAACAGGATAATATTTATCTGTTAATTGAAGAGAGGATGCTAATTCGCCGATGCTTTTTTTACATATGGCATCGATTCGGCGGAATTTTTCCTTAAGCCTTATAATTGCCGGAAAGATTGAGACAATGTCTCCTATCGCTCCCTGATGAATTATTAATAGTTTTTCCTGCATAATAATATGTTTCTGATTCTTATCTCGATTAGGTAAAGATAAGTATACAGGGATTCAAGTGTTCAAACGTTTATTTTATAATGATTTATGAAAGTGTTCAGCATCAATTGGGTCTCTAATTTGTATTCATAAGGAAATTAATTTTGGACATTCTTGTGTTTCCAGTTCGAAAATCGGTTATTTTGGGCAAGCTCAAGGAAATCAAGGGATTGCGCGGAGACATACTAATAGTATGTCGCACAAGAAATTCCGCAGATTGACACAGGGATCGCACAAAAGAGCCATTTCCGAACGGAAACTATTTATCACACGGAAAAGGCTCGGAAAGCAAGCGGTATGAACAAAAAAAAGCTTGACATGAATTGTTTATATCGTATATCGTAAATTAACGATAAAGAGGTGAGGGTTGATTATGAATAAGAAACCGGCTGATCCTGTTTCTCCTGATAATAAAGATATCATGGAGATGGATTCATTTGCTCAAATATGCAAGGCGCTCGGCCATCCTGCGAGGGTGAAAATATTGAAGTACCTGAAAGGGGAGGACCGGTGCATATGCGGAAAGATTGTTGAAATACTCCCGCTTGCACAGTCAACGGTAAGTCAGCATCTCAAATGTCTGAAGGAAGCAGGGATTATAAAAGGCGAGGTGAATGGACTTTGCACCCGCTATTGCATTGATTTGAAGGTTCTTGAAGATTTCAAGAATGCGGTTGCCGGTTTGTAGTTTGCCGGGCTCTTGATATAAGGAGGTTAATGATAAAGAATATGAAAGATGGTGGTTGCAGTACAAATAATGAAAAAGGGTCATTTGGCAAAGTGTCACATCTGAAGCCTTTTGCGTCCTCTCCGGTTATGCAAAACAAAAAGGATGATGCCGCATGCTGTGGTTCCCCTCCGGGGCCCGAATGCAGCAGGTTCGCCAGGCCAGGATATGAAATATGCGGATTTGCTGAAGACTTTATGGATACGGCGGCGGGCCCTGTTCCTCGAGTCGGAACAAAACTTTCTGCGGCCGATCATGTGATGTCGGTCTTGGCGAGGTTCGGAATAGGCAGGGATTCATACGGCATTGCGCCTGGGATTTATTGCACAGGCACGCCTGATGCTGATTCGCCTGTCCTGGTTACGGCGAACTATAAGCTGACATTTGATGCTCTTCGCAAGGAATTGTCGCCGGTTGACGCCTGGATCCTGGTGCTTGACACACGGGGAATAAACGTATGGTGCGCAGCCGGGAAAAGCCTTTTTTCGACAGAAGAAGTGATAAAAAGGATAAAGGCTTCAGGCCTGGATAAAATAGTAAACCACAGGAAGCTTATACTGCCACAGCTTTCGGCGACTGGTGTTTCTGCCATAGATGTGAAAAAAGGGAGCGGCTTCAAGGTGGTCTGGGGACCAATACGCGCAAATGATATAAAAATATTTTTAGACGCCGGAATGAAGGCTGATGAATCAATGCGTCGTGTCACCTTCACGATAATGGAGCGCCTGGTGCTTGTACCTGTTGAACTTTCGTTTCTTGTAAAGCCGACGCTCTTTATATTGCTTGGAATTTTCCTTTTATCGGGAATCGGAACAGAAATATTTTCAGTAAAGGGCGCCTGGTCGAGAGGACTTATGGCGGTTTTGGCATATGCGGCCGGAATATCCGCCGGAGCTGTTTTTGTACCTGTAGTCTTACCGTGGCTTCCCGGAAAGGCATTTTCCATCAAGGGCGCTGTTACAGGAGCCATAGCAGCCATTCTTGTGATAATTACTTTGAAAGATATTGCAAGCCCCTGGGAGCTTACAGCACTTTTCCTTTGCACTACGGCAGTAAGCTCTTATCTTGGAATGAATTTTACAGGTTCAACTCCCTATACTTCGCCGTCAGGAGTTGAAAAAGAGATGCGGAAAGCAATCCCTGTACAGGCACTTGCCGGCTTAGCCTCCATTGTTTTATGGATCAGCGCTTCCTTTATCAAATAAAATTATTAGGAGAACAATATGCAGGACTTCAGATATTTATATGATGTTTCAACGCTGTCTTTAAACCGTGAAGCATGTATAGGGTGCGGTATGTGTGAAATTGTCTGCCCGCACGGGGTTTTTAAAGTGGAAAATAAAAAGGCCGGGATAGTTGATAAAAACGGGTGCATGGAGTGCGGCGCGTGCGCAAAAAACTGCCCGCCGGAAGCGATAAGCGTGACTCCGGGAGTTGGATGCGCTGCATATATCATTCAGACATGGATGATAGGAAAGAACGGAAATTCACGCGGCATTACAAAGTGCTGCTAAAATAATTTCAGGCATTCTTTCCAAATTAATGTCTTTATCGGCATGTATTCCGAAAAAGCCTTGACTTTTTCGGAATATGGGTTAGAATAGTCGCCATGAAGAGATATCTGGAAGAATATATCAAGAAAGATCTGGAGAAAAAGATCGTTCTGCTTACCGGCCCAAGGCAGACAGGGAAAACCACCCTGGCAAAAATGCTCAAGGAGAGCTTCGATTATTTTAATTATGACAATGCCGAGCATCGTCTGAGCCTGATCGAGAAATCCTGGGATCGATCCAAAGACCTGGTTATTTTTGATGAACTCCATAAATTAAAGAACTGGAAATCATGGCTCAAAGGCATCCATGATACAGAAAAAATCCCGCCCTCGATCATCGTGACCGGCAGCGCAAAGCTTGATGCCTGTAAAAAAGTCGGCGACTCTCTTGCCGGAAGGTTTTTTCAATTCAGGCTTCATCCTCTTGACCTGAAAGAAATTAAACAAATCCTTAATCCACCGGACTTGGCGGTTGAACTGGATAAGCTGTTAAAGACAGGCGGATTTCCAGAGCCTTATCTTGAGGGCGATGAGACTTATTATAATCGTTGGAAAAGGAGCCATCTGGATATCATTTTAAAACAGGATCTGATTGATCTTGAAAATGTTCAGCAGATTACATCTATAGAAACCCTGATTCAGCTGTTAAAGAAAAGGGTCGGAAGCCCTATATCATACAGCGCCCTTGCCGGGGATCTTCAGTGTTCGGACAAGACGATCAAGAGATGGCTGACCATATTGGAATCAATGTACGTTGTCTTCAGAATTCCCCCTTTTCATAAGAACATTTCAAGGGCCATTCTCAAATCACCTAAATATTATTTTTATGATACTGGCCAGGTCTCGGGAGACCTCGGAGCAAAACTGGAAAACCTTGTGGCATGTTCTTTGTTGAAAGAGATACATTTCAGAGAAGACTGTCTGGGTGAAGAGTGGAATCTGTTTTATTTAAGAAACAAGGATGGAAGGGAAATAGATTTTCTTATAACCAAGAATGAACAAGCCGCACTCATGATCGAAGTCAAATGGAGTGATTCGGGCAGAAGTCCGAACTTTTCTTTCTTTGGAAAGCATTTTAAAGAGGTCAGGAATTTACAGATAGTCAAGGAACTTGAAAGGGAAAAGACCTATCCGGACGGCACACAAATCCGAACAGCACAAAACTGGTTATCGGAAATCAGTCTTGTTTAAAAAAGGACATTTATCCATCTTAATCGACTTCTTGTCCCATAATTTCGGTCCGACCCCAAAGCAGTAATGTTGATTCATGGAATGAAGTATGTTGAACCGAAAGAGCAAATTCTAACTCCACTGCGAAAATTCTTTATAGTCGAATGCGCCTCAGGTGGGCCGTGGTTTGCCGCGGAACCTCTTCACAATATGGATAAAATAAACATAGCGTTAAAAAATATAGAATTATGATAAGCAAAAAACGTGTTTTCAGCCTCCCGTGTTAACGAAGCCGGGGGGCATCAATTCTTAATTGGTTCTTTGTTATATGTATCTTCCTGAAATCAAGCATTCGACAATTTTAATGGGGGTTCATCCTTTCAATCGGAAATTAATGACGACCATCACTATCGGGACGCCGAATATTCCTTTGATTAATACACCCTGGCATAACGCACTGAGTCAACCGACTCTCACTCCATCCAAAATACACCTCTTAAAATTGCATCTATCTGATCTCCTGCAACAACGCTGTCCGTCTCATCTGTCA
>CAZOEH010000253.1:0-3768 GCA_964578785.1 uncultured Desulfonema sp.
CCCGAATCGGCACGGGCGGCAAAAACCACTGCGCTTCGCCTGTAGATGGCGGCAAGGGCGGTAAGCGGCAACCCCTGGCTGCGGCTTGTAAGAACATACTCCGGGGTAACAATGCCGAAATCGGCTTTTCCGGAAAGGACGTTCCCTGCGATATCTACATTCTGTCCCCCTTCAAGAAAGGTGATTTTGATGTTCTCTTCCGCATAGTAGCCCTTCTCCTGCGCCATGTAAAAACCGGCGAACTGCGCCTGATGCAGCCATTTTAACTGCAGTTTCACCTCATCGGGGGCTTTCGGAGGCTTTGACTCTCCGCATCCGGATATAAGAAGGCCGCAAAGAATGAACAATACCATGACGGTTATTATCTTTTTCATATAACCTCCTAACTTGAATATCGAATATCGGACTTCGAATATCGGACATCGCTAAACAAGCTTGTTTGCATACGAAGTTGCCATTTTCGCTTCATGGTCGATCTTTTCCATCACTAACTCCTTACTCGAATATCGAATTTCGTTTTTCCTTCTTCTGTATTCGATGTTCAGTTTTTCCCGATATTCGATGTTCGGTCTTCGATGTCCGGCCCCTTCAACACTTCATTCAACACTCTCCCAAGCGCATGCAAATCAAACGGTTTGGGCATCACGCCTTTAAAACCGAATTCGCGGTAGTTCGACATTACAGGATCATCCGAATAGCCGCTGCAGACAACGGCCTTTAACCGATGATCCAGTTCCAGCAGTACCTTTATCACTTCCTTTCCCCCCATACCTCCGGGTATTGTAAGATCCAGAATGACCGCGTCATACGGCTTTCCGCCCATCCTGGCTTCTCTGAACATATTTATCGCTTCCATGCCGTCTGCCGCAAAACCCGCCTCATATCCCAGAAGCTCCAGCATCTCGCCTGTCATGGCCTTCAGCATCTTGTCATCATCCATCAAAAGAATTTTTCCGCGGCCAGTCAGGAGAGCGGTTTCTTCTTTTACCGGAACAGCCTTGTCAGAAGCAGGCAGATATACATCAAATGTAGTTTCTGTTCCGGGAGAAGAGTCAACGGAAATATGGCCTTTGTGTTTTTTGACTATGGAATATGCTGTGGCAAGCCCTAGTCCGCTTCCGGTCTGCTTTGTGGTAAAGTACGGATCAAATATCTTTGAAAGGTACTTTTCCTCTATTCCCGTTCCCTGATCTTTTACCGATATGCGGATGTACCTTCCCGGTCTTACCGGCAACCCCTGATCTTCCTCTACGACAGTGTTCACAGCTTTAATCTGAATAATCCCGCCATCCGGCATCGCCTGATCCGCATTTATTAGAATATTGCTTATGACCTGGCTTATCTGCCCCAAATCAGCCTCAACCGGCCAGAGGTCTTCCGCAATCGAACACTCACATCCTGATTTTGAACCTCTGAGCGAAAAGAGAGAAGATTCCTTGATAAGGCTTGAAACCGAAGCCGTCTCCTTTATCGGCACACCGCCCCTGGCAAAGGTCAGCAACTGGCCGGTCAGCCTGCGGGCCTCCATAGAAGCCTTTTCCGCCGCGCTCAGGAGATCGCTTATCTTATGCTCAGATTTCATCCGCATCTTCGCAAGTGAGATATTTCCGATAATAGAGGTCAGCATATTGTTGAAATCATGCGCGATGCCTCCTGCGAGAAGCCCGACCGATTCGAGTTTGTAGGCCTTTAGAAGTTCCTCTTCCATTCTTTTACGCTCGGTGATATCCCGCGTGATGGAGATGATATGCGGTTGTCCGTTTAGGGAAATTACTCTGGCCGACATCAGGCCGGTTCCGACGCTGCCGTCTTTTCTCCGGAAGCGGGCTTCAAGATTTTCATAATGGCCCTTTTCCCGCAGCCCCTGAACCAGCTTTTGCCGGTCGGCAGGATTATCCCATATGTTGATTTCAAGAGATGTCCTGCCGATCACCTCTTTGCGGGTAAACCCGGTCAATTGCGTGAAACCGTCATTGATTTCAACATAGAGACCGTCTTCCAGGCGATTGATGTTCACGGAATCCGGGCTTGTATCGAACGTCATACGGTATCTTTCTTCGCTCTCCCGCAGCGCCTCTTCGGTCCGCTTGCGCGTGGTTATATCAATGAGCGTACCCTCTATCTCTGTGAGTTTACCATCTTCATCCGGAACGAGGGCGGCGTTCTCCAGCAACCAGATCAAACTTTCGTCCTTCCGGCGTCCCCGGCTTTCGAAATCAATAAGCATCCCTTTTGTCTGAAGCGCTTCAATAAACTCCAGCCGGGCTTCAGGGCTGATATGGAAGTCCGCAACTCCATGTTGCAGAGCTTCATCGCGGGAGCCGTATCCGTAAATCTTGTTGAACGCCTCGTTGCAATCGAGAAGCCTGCCGTCTAAGGTTGTGCGGTAAACGCCTGCAAGATTTCGCTCGAAAAGGAGACGATAACGCATTTCGCTCTTCTTAAGCGCCCGTCGCGCCAGAACTTCGCCCGTGATATCCCGTGCCATGCCTCGCACCACAGGCTCAGTCACACCCTCAGTACGGAGGGTGTTATGATATTCCCAGAATCGCGACTCTCCTTTCCGGGTCATGATCTTCATGATGCCGGCAGCCATTCCATTACGCTGAATCTTACCGATATAATCGTAGAAGTCATGCCTCCGGCCCTGCGGCAGCGTGTCGGGAATAGACAGTCCCACAAGTTCTTCGAAAGAAAATCCAGTGGCCCGCACCGCGGCGGCATTTACCGAAAGCAGGGCTCCTTTCAGATCGTGCGTACAAATAAGATCGGTAGCGTTTTCAACAAGATCCCGGTAGCGTTCCTCGCTCTTACTCAGCGCCTCCTCGGCCTGCTTGCGCTCGGTAATGTCATGTATAATGGAATAAAGCAGGACTTTACCCTTGAATGCCAATGGTCCGCTGTATACTTCAACGTCGCGGACTGAGCCGTCGGCGCGACGGTGCTTAAATATAAAATGGTTGCGCTTTTCAGATCTGGCCGACTGCATCTCGGCAAAGACCTCTTCGCTTGTCAGCGTATTTATCTCGTCGATTTTCAGTTTTTTAAAATCTTCACGACTCCAGCCATAGTAGGAGCACGCGGCGGCATTGGCATCCACAACGGCGGCATTATCCGGGTCGATAATCAGCATGGCGGCATGATTGTTTTCAAACAAACTTCTGTAATGCTCCTCGCTCTCCCGCAACGCCTCCTCTATTTTTTGCCTTTTTGCCTCTTCCCGGATAATTACCCGAGATCTCATGCCGTAAAATGAGAAAAAAGCGCTGCCCAGAAGAAGCAGGCCTATAACAAAAATCAGTCTATTCCTGAAACTTTCCAGAGAGGCCAGAATCTCATCTTCATTCGAGGCAATGACTATTGTCCAGAAAGTATTTCCTATTTCGACAGGCATGTATACTGCATATTTCCTTACGGTTTCTGTTTTCCTGTCTCTTATCCGGTCAAAAGTATATGTGGTAACACCCTGACGCCCTTTTACCATCTCCTTTGCCATAGAAATAATGGAAGGAAAGTCCCTGCAATTATCAAAAACGGATTTTCCCGTATGCCCCGGAACAGGGCAATAGAGCTCAATGCCGTCGCTGCTCGTCACCCATGCGTAACCGGTTTCGCCAATCCGGATATCCTGTAAAAACCTCCTCGAAATAGCTTCAAAATCAATTAGAAAACAAAGTGTCCCGCGATACTCATTTCCTTTGAACACAGGTACATGTAAAGCAATCGCATTATAACCCTGAACCGCGGTAAAAACATCGCTCACAACCG
>CAZOEH010000253.1:3778-4887 GCA_964578785.1 uncultured Desulfonema sp.
TTTCCGTATTTTCATTATTTCCCGGATAGGTTTCTGATAAGAGATACCCCTGCCTATAACGGATGCATCATACGGAAGCGTATAAAGAATCCTGCCATCGGCATCAACGCGGGTAATCGCTTTCATTTCCTGTCTGCCGGTTCTCAAGGCTAAGGCCATTTCTTTCCTGCCCTGCTCATTAAGCATGATGATATGGTCCGATTCGGAAAGCTTTGTAAGAAAAATTATAAGATCACTGAAATATTCCTCAATTCCTCTCGCGGCCTGCCGCGCATGAATAAGCTGCCTTGAGTTAAAATCGGCGATTGTTTTCTCTTTAACCTCGGAATAAGTTACATAAAAAAGGTAGAGGCAGGAACATACCAGGCCAATCAGCATCCCGAACAGATATCTGTGTTTCATAATTATATCTGAAGTCCCTGATGGTAGCGTTAAAAATCTGATAAATAGAAATATTCCTTTAAAATCATAGACTATTACTTTAAAGGGCTCAAGATAAATAATATTTCGAATACCGGACTTCGAATTTCGAATGCCGAATATCGAACATCGAATATCGACAAAACATAGGATTCAAGGGCGCGATGGTTAGAGGGTCCAAATGCCCGGAATAGCAGGCGCATTAATAATAAAAAAAGCCCGTTTCTGTCTTTATGACAAAAACGGGCTTTCTCTCTCGTTTATTTTTCTTTGAGGCTTAATTCCGTTATGTGATTGTTCCAAACTTCGGATTTCGATATTCGATGTCCGATATTCGTTTTTGACCTGGCCCCTGATCCCCGGTCTCTGATCCCTGCTTAAACCACCGGTCTCGGAAGCATTTTAGCACGCTCGGCTATCTCCGGGACCTTATGCTCCCATTCTATTGCCATGAGATGAACGCCTGCAACACCTTTTAACTGCTTGAATTCCTCGATCTGTTCGCAGGCGATTTTAATCCCCTCATCGGCCTGCATTTTCTTGTCGACTCCCTGGAGGCGTTTTATAAGTTCATCCGGAACATCCATGCCGGGAACATTGTTTTTCATGTACTTCGCCATACCAACGCTTTTCATAGGGGTGACTCCGGCAAGAAGATATACCTTTTCAGTAAGCCCCATATCGTTTGC
>CAZOEH010000254.1:0-4885 GCA_964578785.1 uncultured Desulfonema sp.
ACGCGGATCCTTAACCTGGCGCACCATCTTTAAAGCGGTCGGCGGCATGAAAGCATTCCTTATGCCGTGCTTTGCAATAAGGTGAAAGGCCTCTTCGGGATCAAATTTTTTTGCCCGTCTGGCCACGACCGGGATACCGTGATGCCAGCTCGGGAAAAGGACATCTATCAGTCCCCCGATCCAGGCCCAGTCGGCCGGAGTCCAGAAAAGGTCGTCTTCTTCGGGAAAAAAATTATGCGGAAACTCGACTCCCGGAAGATGCCCGAGAAGTACACGATGCGCGTGCAGCGCGCCTTTGGGAGGACCAGTTGTTCCGGATGTATAGATAATGAGAGCAGGATCGTCCGCCTTTGTTAAAGCAGGGGTAAAGTCGCAGCTCTCTTTTTCAATCAGGCTCCGGAAATCGAGCACTTTTCCGGCGGCTTTGGCGCCTGTAACTATAACCACTTTGAGAAGAGGGAGCTTTTCCCGAATTTCCGTAACTTTGTGAAGATTCGTCTCATCCGTGACAAGGCACGTTGCCTCGCTGTTTGAAAGTCTGTACTCGAGCGCATCGGCTCCGAAGAGAGTGAAAAGAGGAACAGCAATGGCCCCGATTTTATATGCGGCGATATGGGTTAAAGCCGTTTCCGGAGACTGAGATAAAAGAATGCCTATCCTGTCCCCCTTTTTAATACCTGCATTAACAAGACCATTTGCCAGGCGGTTTGAAAGCCTTTTTAACTCCCAGAAAGTGTATTTTTCAACCAGCCCCTTTTCATCTTCGTATATCAGGGCCAGCCTGTATCTCTGGCCGGCCCACTTGTCGCAAATATCAACTCCGATATTATAATTTTCCGGTATATCCCACTTGAAAGACCGGCAGACCTCCTCATAGCTTTTTCCTTTCTTCAGCATATTTTTTCACCCTCCATCCGTCATTTCTCCTCCAAGCGCTTCCCGCAATGCTTCCACGAATTTGAAAAACAGCTTGTTTCTTTTTCTCAATGATCGTCTTTCAATAATATCAAACATTTTCCCGCGGAGGCCTCTGGTTATTTCCAGCTGCACACCCTCACCCGACCGGCATCTGTTACAAATATTTTCAGGGTGCCGGCCATGCAGCCCCTCTTTTGCGGATATCTCGGTTTTGAATCCGGCTTTTCTCAGCGCGCTGCATATTCTATCTTTCATTTCCCGGTTTCTGCCCCCGACAAAAACCCTCTCATCTTCTCCAATACATCCGTGAATCGAAACAACTATTTCCGCTTTCTCTGCAATTGCGATCCCCTCGAACTCATCAAATCTGGTGCTCGAAATATGCAAAACCGCATTTCCTTTCTTTTTTATTCCTTTAAAAGCGTAAAAAGCATGCTCCGCACCTGCAAGAAGATCGGCAATATCAACGGTTCCGGGTTCTATGCCTCCTCCGTGGAGCGCGATTACGGCTATACGGGAATTGCCTGCCCGGGAAAGTATGACATAATCCTCCCCTTTTCTTTCATGCCGTTTCAGTTCATCGTAATTTGCGTATCTGTCCATCGTTGATGCTTCCATAAAAAGTAGTGAGCATGGGTAGAATTTTTACAAAGCCGTCAATAATCACGTAACGTCAACAACGTCCGATATCCGCCTGATTGAATCATTTATGAAGCCGCTCTTTTCAATTATTACCTCTATGGCTTTATTCGGGCAGGTTTCAACACACCGGCCGCATCCTCTGCATGCCTGTTCATCAATTACGGCATGCTGATCTTCAACATGGATCGCGTTCACGAAACAGACATTCTTCATACATGTACCGCATCCCAGGCATTTATCGTTTACACGTACCGATATCCCGGGCATTTTTGAAACTTTGCATCCAATTTCAGGAGTAATTACCGGCAGTATTTTCCAAAGACAACAACACTGGCAGCAGTTGCAGATCGTAAGGTCTTGCCATTTTGAAATCGCCACTCTTTTTATAAAACGAAGGGTTCCCCGGAACAGAACTATTTCCGTATATCACATCTACTCCCTTTTCTCCAATTCTTTTGCCGGAGACTCAAACAGAACGGATCATAAGCCGCATTTTCATAATTTTATGAAACCGCCTTTATTTGCCACGCCGTAGAAAAGGAAAAGCTTATGTTCCTGATATAATGTTGACAATCCTCCTGCCTGGGCATATAGATAAAGACGATTAATTCTTAAAATTATTTTCGCAATTTATGACAGCCCGGTAAAGAGACTTCGCATCAGGCTGTCAGAATGATTTTTTATGATCCCATCATGTTTAACTGGCATAAACGTTCAAATACGAGGAAATCAACATGAATATCTTTATTGGAAATTTGTCGCGCGAGGCTACGGATGAAGACTTAAGAAAACTTTTTGAAGCCTTTGGAGAGGTTGCTACTGCCAATGTCATCAAGGAGAAGTTCGGCGGTCAGCCGAGAGGCTTCGGGTTTGTCGAAATGCCCGCAAAAGCGGCGGCTCAGACCGCCATCACTGAACTCAACGGCAAGGAATTCATGGGCCGGGCGCTTAATGTAAACGAGGCACGCCCCCGCACGGATGACCGCGGCGGCCGCGGGGGACGACCGGGTGGAGGAGGAGGCAGACGACCCGGCGGAGACAGAAGACCCGGGGGCGGAGGCAGGCCGGGTGGCGACAGGCGACCAAGATAGACTTTGATATAATTATGAAAATCCGTGCAGAATGCGGATAATGCTCTGCACGGACATCTTTTTTACCTGCATCAACTGCGTCCTGTGCCATGCCGCGTATCACTAATGATACCTTCCCGCAAAACCCGGAAACCTGAGAGCATGAATTACTATTTATCTTTCGATGAATAGAAGCAGCGTGCGCATTCCCGGCCGTTTATACGGCGGGCAATCCTCTGAACGAGTCACTTTTTTCTCCGATATTTCGTTATTTATAGAACATGATACTTGCATTCCGGCACAGTATGACTTAGACTCCCTCCGTCGTTCCGCATAGCCTTCTTTCCCTTAGACCTTAGCCTATTCACGGACAGGAGGTTTTTTATACCCCCCGGAGATCCGGGGATTTATACGGGATAATTGTTCATGAATACTTTTTCTTTAAACATCCGCCAGAAAGTTATCGTAGGACTTACATTATGCCTCCTTGCGATAGGTTTTATCGGCGGAAACTCTTATCGCTTTCTGCGGGAGATAGAACGCAAACAGCGTCTCGTTGAAATTGCGGATGATCTCAGCAATATCATACTTGAAATCCGCCGCTATGAAAAAAACTTCCTTCTTTACGGCTCAACTGACGACCTTATCGAGAATAAGCGTTACATCCAGGAAGGCCTGAAGGTGCTTTCAACGATCGCACCCGAGATAAAGAAACTTCAGGGGGCTCCTCAGCTCAATTTTCTTGAAAAGGGATTCGTTATGTACGGGAACCTCATGGATAAACTGGCTGTTTGCGTCGTCAAAGGGAGAGAGAGCTGTGAAGATGATCTGGAAGACAGGCTGCGGATCGAAGGAAAAAATCTTGTGGACCGGTCAATTTCTCTCGTAACTTTTGAAAGAGAACGGATCCTTGTGATAATCGGCACCCTTGAGAAGCATCTTCTTATCACCCTTGTGATATTTCTCTCAATGGGCGGATTTTTAATACCGATTGTAGCGAGGAAGATAATAAAGCCTCTGAAAATAATTGAAGAGACAACGCTCCAGATAGCGAACGGAAATTTCAACCCCATTCCTGTTCCAAACGTCCGGGATGAAACACATCGCGTGGTTGACGCCTTCAACCGCATGGTTGCTGAGCTAGAGAATCGCCAGGAGCAGCTTGTTCAGACAAAAAAGCTCTCATCCATAGGGATTCTTACATCAGGCGTGGCTCACCAGCTCAATAACCCGTTAAACAATATTTCAACTTCCTGCCAGATCCTTCTTGAAGAGAGCGGCGGAACCGATCCCGAACTGACGCGCAAGATGCTTTCCAATATCGAGCAGGAAGTCAGCAGGGCGAAGGATACGGTAAAAGGCCTGCTGGAATTTTCCCGGGACAGGGATTTCGCCCTTATTCCGGTACCCCTTGGCGAAATTGTCGAACGCTCGATAAGGCTTGTTTCATGCCAGGTGCCTTCCGGAGTGGAGATTCAGAAAGATATCCCTAATGACCTGATACTCAATATAGACATCCAGCGGATGCAGGAAGTATTTCTGAATCTCATTATGAATGCGGTTCAGGCGATTGAATGCTCTGCCGGTCTCATAAAAATATCGGCGCGTTCGGATCATGCCTCAGGCACGGCCGTTATAACCGTGGAAGATACCGGAGTCGGTATTCCGGAAAAAAACTTCGGCATGATTTTCGATCCTTTTTTTACTACTAAGGAAGTAGGTGTCGGAACCGGTCTCGGGCTTTCAATAGTCTACGGTATTGTGCAGAAGCATCAGGGAACAATCTCGGTTGAGAGCAGAGTCGGAGAGGGTACAAAGTTCATAATCCGCCTGCCTCTCCTTAAGCGGGCATGAGGGGAATTTTTCAAGATGAAGCAAGCCCGGATTTTAATCGTCGATGATGAGCAGATCGCAAGAGAGAATCTTGACCATATCCTAAAAAAGGAAGGATATGAGACTTTCCCTGTTGAAAACGGGATAATAGCTTTGCAGGAGCTTGAAAAAAGAGAATTCGACCTTGTCCTTACCGATCTCAAAATGCAGGTTGTAGATGGCCTGCAGGTTCTTGAAAAAGCACGGGAGATCCATCCTGATACCGAGGTGATCGTCATAACCGGTTATGCAACAGTTGCCACGGCAGTCGATGCAATGCAAAAGGGCGCTTTTTATTATCTGCCGAAACCGGTTAAAATAGATGAAGTGCGCATCCTTGTGCGTCAGGCACTTGAGAAAAGATCTTTGAAAAAGGAGGTTGC
>CAZOEH010000255.1:0-4878 GCA_964578785.1 uncultured Desulfonema sp.
GCTAAGGATAGTATTTATAAGTGTGCCAAGGACAAAGTACCATATAAAAATCTGAACAAGGAGCGGAGAGCCTCGGATTATTTCAATATATGTTATGGAAAACCATTTTAATGCCGGGTTTGATGACAATCGGGCGAGACCGCCGAAAAGACCGATCAGTATTCCAAGGAGAGTTGATATTATACTCACCTCAATTGTAAGCCATAAGCCCTGTATCAGGATGCCTGGTTTCCAGGTTTCTTTAGAAGCAAGAACGTAACCGGGATAAACATAATCTCCTTCGGATACTTTAAGGTCATCCTCGGGAATATCATAAATTTTATCTTCCATTCCTGTTTGGACTGTAATAACGGCCTTGCCATCTTTGCGGGAAATGTCGGTTATTTTCCCATCAATCTGAGATTTTATATCAATTTTTTCCTTGAATGCAAAATACTGCGGGATACGGTACCACCGCCAGACATAATCGATTTTTATGGTTGAATAATATAAACCCGATAGCATTCCGGTAAGGCAAAGGAAAAAAATACCTACCCAGACAAAGTAGGCGGCAGTTTTTTTATTACGTTTTGTGACTGGGATTGCGGATTGATTCATCTTTATCTTGTTTGTTTTATTCATATATTTACAGATATCTTACAGGAACAAAGGATAAATCGTAGTAAGTTTACAGCCGGCAGGGAATTAACACCGGCCGGCTGTATAAGTCAGTTTATACTATTGAACATCTTTGATCCAGTCTGTATTTTTTATCCACTTGTCGTAAACCTTGTCGTATCTGCCGTCATTTTTTATCTGCTTTAAAAAGTTGTTGAGCCAGTTTATGAAATCCGGATCGCCTTTTCTGACAGCCCATGCAAGCGGTTCGTAAGTGAACGGCGTATCGAGGAATACGAGTTTGCCTGCTCCCTGCTGAGCCATGAAAACCACACAGTATGGGAGATCGTAAACAAAGGCGTCCGCTTTACCGTTAACTACTTCGAGGGCTGCTTCGGGTTCCGTTTCAAAAGATTTGTATGTTGCCTTCGGTATGACTCTTTTTACTGCCTGCTCGCCTGTTGTGCCGAGTTTTGAAGTAACAGTATATTTAGGGTCATTAAGGTCTTTGTATGATTTTATTGCGCCTTTGTGTTTTTTATTAATGAGAATTGTCTGGCCGACAACGATATTGGGATCAGCAAAGTTGATTTTGAGATTTCTTTCCTGTGTTACAGTCATTCCGCTCATGATTATATCGAACTTTTCCGTTATAAGAGAAGGAATAATGCCGTCCCATGCTGTATTTACCGGAACAAATTTAACTCCGAGGGCCTGTGCCATTTCTTTTGCTATGTCAATGTCAAACCCTACGAAGTTTCCGTTTTTGTCGGTCATTTCAAACGGCATGTATCCTGCTTCAAAGCCAACGCGGAGTTCTCCTCTCTGTAGAATCTGTTCAAGAGTAGATTGTTTAACAAGCTGCATACGAACACTGTCGCCCGATGTTACGGTCTGGCTATCTGCCTTCTTATCCCCCTGATTTCCGCAGCCTGCAACCAGAAATAAGGATAAAATAATTACTGCCGGTACCCATGTAATTTTAAAGAAATTTTTCATAAACTCCTCCTCATTAATTGTGGTTTTGTTATAAAACTTTGTATATAAATTAATAAGATTTTCCTTCGGTCAGGAGTTCCCGGATTACCATTTTAATTTTGCAATCCGGACATTTAGGGAGATCTTCCTTCGGTATATAAATGATTTCAGTCCGTTTGCATTTCGGACATACTACTTCTACCGCTTCTTTCTTTTCCCGCATTGCATTGCTCCTGAATATCGATTATACCGGAAACAAACATTGAGATTTTTACTTAACATCTGACCAGAAGCCGAGAACAGCCCGGCTATTTTAATTATTCAAATATTGCATATTTTGGAAGTGCTTGTATATCAAAATTAATATAAAGTAAAGGAGTCTTTAAATCTTTTGAGGATTAAATATCCGTAATATTATATATATAATAAGCAATATGGCTGAATTTTTTGGATTCATAAAGCGCGAGAGCAAAAGGATAAAAATTACGAAAAATATCGGAATTAAAACATGCCGTTCTTTACGGCATGCTATTTAAATAATCTTGACATTAATATTTACAGGAAGTTATGAGTGAGCATAACCAGCCAGCAGAACTATCAGTCGCATTTTTAACAACAATTATTTACGAGGGTATTTATGCAAGGCGAAGACAGAATTAAAATTACCCACCTTATTGAAAAAAATCCGATCGTTCAAAAAGTTATAAGTAATGTCAATCATGAGCTTGTTGCAAGGAGGGAGAACAAACCATCTGTTTGCAAAGTGTTCTTAAATGAATATACGAAACTGAAAGATACTGATGAGTTTATTTTTGAAATACACAAGGAAGCTAAAAGAAGTCTGCCTGACATAATAGGGAACAAGGTTCAGTTCGTTGAAGGTATCAGTTCACCGGACGGCCATTGCAGAAAAAAATATTCCAGAAGGCGTAACATCGGAATAGTCTTTTCGGGAGGACCTGCCCCAGGGGGCCACAATGTTATAGCCGGACTATACGATGCAGCAAAGAAATCAAACCCGGAAAGCCGGATATTCGGTTTTTTGCTTGGTCCGGACGGTATAGTCGAAAATGAATATGTTGAGCTGACAGATATTGTAATAGATAAATACAGGAATCTTGGCGGATTCGGCATGATAAAAACGGGTCGCGCCAAAATTGATAATAAAGAAAAAATGCGGCTTTCAAAAGAAACCTGCAGAAAACTCAACCTGGATGCGCTTGTAATTATTGGCGGTGATGATTCGAATACTAATGCCGCGTTCCTCGCCCAGGAGATGTATAAGGATGACGTGCAGATAATCGGGGTTCCAAAGACTATTGATGGGGATATACAGGTAAGGGATTCAAAAGGAACCGTATTATGCGCAATTTCGTTCGGATTTCATACGGCTGCTCTTTCTTTTGCAAATTCAATAAGCAATCTTTGCACCGACTGCAGTTCCGATGTTAAATACTGGCATATCTGCAAGGTAATGGGAAGGGTTGCAAGCCATCTTGCCCTTGAAGTCGCTTTACAGACACACGCCAATATAACACTTATCGGAGAGGATCTTGCCAATTATACAGATTCAAGAAGGATCGAGAAAGCAAAAAAGGATGGAACCCCCGATTATACCGCTTTCGGGATGACTTTGCGGCATCTCTCCCGTGTGATATGTGATGGTATTGTTCGCAGGGCTGCTGTAGGGAAGAATTACGGTGTAATGGTTATACCGGAAGGTATACTTGAATTTATAAATGAGATTCAGGTTTTTATCATAAAACTCAATACCATAATAGCACAGTATAATTCAACTCACGACACCGATTTCCATACCAATTTTCCGATCCTTGAGGATAAGCTGGAGTATCTGAGGCGTCTGGCGAAAGCCTCACGGGAGGAAGGTATTTTTACAATCTGGAATACAAGGGATGATGATTTGTTTAATGACATACCTGCATTTTTTCAGGAAGGCTTGCTCATGGAAAGGGACAGCCACGGCAATTTCCAGTTTTCCCAGGTTGAAACTGACAAGGTGCTTATGGGACTTGTAAAGGATTATTTAAACATTCTTAAAGAAAAAGGCCAGTATAAGACAGGGATATCGAAAATTTACTATGGCAAGACCGTTGAAAAAGGGAATCTAAATCCGGATATGTTAGGCCCTGTGCTTTTCAAGAACTACGGTGATGAATTCCTTATTATAAAAGAGACTATTACATCGGTTAAAACACTGAAACAGGCTCTTGTAAGAGATGGCATTATCCAGGAGAGCGATAAAATTCCGGCAGAAGTGGAAAAAATATTTAAAAAATCGATACCAAGTTTCAAGACACAGGTTCATTTTTATGGTTATGACGGAAGAGGTAATGATCCGAGCGGCTTTGACTGTGTTTATGCTTACAATCTTGGATTAACGGCATTCAGTCTTTTAGCAAACGGAGCAACAGGTCAAATGGCGGCAATTAAGAATCTTGAAAAAGAATTTGAAAAGTGGGAACCGATCGGTATCCCGATAGCGCCGCTTATGCATATCGAGGAAAGAAAAGGCAAACTCGATCTTGTTCTGGAAAAAACGATAGTTGATGTAAATTCGCCATGTTTCCAGATTGTTAAAGCGCTCAGGGAAAAGTGGCTTGGTGCAGTTGCAGGAGAAGATGATTACCGAAGGCCCGGCCCTATAAGGTTTGTTGGGAAATGTGAGGATGAGAGACCGCTGACGTTTGTGCTGAATGAAGTTGCGAAGCGGGGTTCCGGTTAAATTTTTTTACTTTGAAAAATTATTTGATAGTCAATCAGTTACTACTCTTTCGGAAAAACAAAATATGTGCTCTCAATGGGATTTTAAATATCAAATTAGTTAGTATGTTTACTTTTTCAAAGCCCGTCTTTTGTTTATCGTTTTTTAAACCGGAAGAGAGATTGTAAAAACACTTCCACTGCCGGGAGTGCTTTCCACGCTTACTGAACCTCCAAGATCTTTTAAAAGGCCTTTTACTATGGGAAGTCCAAGGCCTGTGCCCGTTATTAGTCTTGTCTTCTCATTTTTTACCCTGAAAAACTTATCGAATATTTTATCTATATAGACCTGTTCAATTCCAAACCCGTTATCTTTCACTCTTATAAAGAGATTGTTTTCTGCGAGCCCGGCAGATACAATTATTTCGCCGCCGTTCTGAGTATAGTTTATTGCGTTTGTTATAATATTCCCGAAGATGCTTTCAAGAGCCATAGGATCGGTTGTAAGAGAAGGCAGCGGGTAATCGGGAAGTTCCAGAGTTAATGATTGCTGCCTGCTTTTTGCTCTGGTGCCCAGGAAAT
>CAZOEH010000256.1:0-4860 GCA_964578785.1 uncultured Desulfonema sp.
GTAGAACCTCTCCGGGTCCTCCACCAGAGGTGGAGGGTTTAGATCAAAACTAATATCTCGTTGTGTCTCTAACACTGATGGTTGTTTTCCTGATATTATTGCAATCCATTGGAAATGAGGGCATTTAATCCTAGCTCCAAAAGCATTAGTACCTACTATAGTACCTTTTCCTTTGAGAGCCAACATCATCCTGGGTGAGTAGATGCCTGATTCAAAGTGAGTTCCGATTGGTATTCCTGTAACAATAATTTCATCACTAACATTAGTAGACTCTTCCAAGTTTGTATATCCGCTATAAAAGGATGCCGAGCTCTTTGATAGCATCTTTCTAAACTGTACTACAACTGCAATTGTATGGCCTTCATATTCATAGGGGTTAACTTCCAGCAGATTGATTGGGACAAGAGCTTCAGCGCCATATTTCTTTAATTCAGCATTGAGTTTATCTATCTTTTCTTGTTGAACGCGTGCTTTTTCCTGTTGTTCTTCTTGAAAAACCTCCTCTTCTCTTACCAACTTTGCTTCATTTTCTTGACGAATTGCATTTCTTGATAGTCGCTCTCTTTCTACTTGTTTTAAACGCTCTTCTGTTTTTTCCTTCTTAATATCAGTAAGTATTTTTCCACCCGCAGAAAATTGTATGGGATGTTCCGAACACATAATATCTACAAATTCTTTATCAAGAAATTTATCAAAATATTCTTCTTCTGTTCCACTTACAGTACCAAGAATATTGCCAATAAATTTGTTTTTTTTATCTTTAATGGGAAGAGGACTTTCAGATTTAAACCAACAGCCTGATGCTAAATCTACAAAACCGTGCAGATACATAACGCCACTAGATCCAAAAAGTGTTCTGCCATAAAGTTGATTCCCATAGTATACGACTAAAGGGCATATTGGATTTCCTGAAAATGACCAGCAAGTCCCCTGGGTATCATCGTTTATAGTTGGTCGATTTTGGGGCCTTTGAGCTGCATCTGGCACTTCAAATAAATCTCCCCTTGTAAAGTTTATGCTTTTTTCCTTATAATAAACGTTAATAATTTTACCTTCTTGGCATGCTAAAAAATACGATGATTCAGCATGTAAAAGAGCAGGAAAAATCAATAAAACCATCAAAAATATTAAAATCTTTTTCATACTACTTTCTCCAATGATAAGGGTATCCCCATAGTCAAGACAAAGAACAATACAGCCTCCGCTTCGCTTGGGCAGCCCATTAGTCCCAGAGCCAAACGCGTGAGTCACTTATCACCTTCTCTCTCTGGTCGGATGGCTACGGAATTGGATCCTGTCATTCCTTGTTCGAGCGCACACAAAAGTAATTGTGACGCTCAACGACATGCATCACCCCGCGGCGGCCAAGTGACTCACAATTGTCAAACACCCGATCTGCTACTCAGGTGCATACAATTGTTAGCATATGCCGTACCTGGAATGCAGAAACGAACCGAGGTCTTTTCCACAAGCTCGTTGCACCTCTTGCCAAAACACGACACGACAGCTCTCTCGTTGCTGTTGGTCCCGGAGGCAGCAGACCGTCTCCATGTATCGGCGAGCAAGATCCGACCTTCGTTCGTCGCACAAAAGCATATGCCGTTTCTCGTGCTGAATTGCTGCCAAGAGGTTCCTGATGATTTGGTAGTTCTGATAACGACCGTTATTGATAGGCAGACTATTCACATGGAAACATAGGCCGAAGCGCTTGTACTTCTGAACCTCTGCAACGTCTTTTTCGGTAAAATCCTCCTCCGTAAGCTTTGCCTCGACGAAGTGGTTGCCGATGGCCATGTCAATTTCAGTCGAGTCTCCGTTTGTGCCTTCTTTCTCGACCAGTGCTTTGAAACCGAACGCTGGGTTGATGGGGTCGAAACCGAGAACATCGGCAACACCTTTCCATGAGGCAAGCATCGGGTGGCAGAAAATGCTCATCAGAAGGGCATCGCTGCTATTTGATGACTGCATCTCCATGACACGATGGGGCTTCTTCGTCCGAGCGAGCCAGTCAGTGCGCTTACTGATGGCATCAAAAGATGCAGGGCAAAACGCATTTTCGATGTTCTTGAATAGAACGGCCGATCTGGGCAAAGAGTCGACATCGAAGCCATGCTCTACTGCGTAGTCCAGCGCCGACTGACGAAGGACCTGTTTGAGTTCATCGGGGCGCATGATACTCCTCCTACTAACAAATTATTCTAAACTTTCCGGATAACTCCCTATCTGTTGTCTTTGCACCCGCGGGTTTCCGGATTCCCTATATCTTTTTGAGTATTCTTAAATGATACATAATTATATTATATCATAATTTTCGAGGAAATAAAATCAATTGATTACGCTTGAAATCAAGCATTTTCTTCATGGTTGGCATTTTACTGATAACAGAAAGTATGCTTTGCAGCCCATCTTTTCTCCTGCTGTCAGGATTAGCCTAACACAAAAATATTTAATAGCATTTTAACGCAGCCCGGTCGGATTTCAAGCGCTTATTCTGCCGGATTTGATTTGATGCGCATCGTTACTTCTTGCCTGCCAGTGTGAAGTAGCTGGTCATTAGATTCCGGTAGTTTGGAATATGGTTGGAGAAGAGCGTGCCAAGTAAATGTTATCCTCATACAATGGATCATCATTTCTTCTAAGTTCTCTGCTGATGGTCGTATGGTGTCGGTTTATCCTTCGTGCTATCTCACGCAGGCTGAATCTGGCACTCTTTAAGTAACTGATTTTATATCGATCATTTTCAGTAAGATGTGTATATGACATAACAGGCTCCTTCCGGGTATAAGATCGGTCATGCTTCTTATACTACCAGTTCCCTTGTTATGTCTTATGGTTATCTTAAAGTGGTGCACTTCGAGTTGAATTCACCTCCTCCGTATTCCTACACTTAGTTCATTGAAGTAATTGTACGGGGTAACTCTTTTCTCCTTCGTTGTTGCTTTCCTGTCTTTTTTTGTGGTGTGCCAACGGTCAAGCTAAAGAGAGCGACGGCTTTTTACCTTCGCCCTTAATGCCGTTGTTCACAGTTCAGTTCTTCTCTCCGATCTCTCCGGCGATTGCGTCCCGATGAACGTCTCCGCCATCTCGAACAGGTGTCATTGTAGAATCCCAGATGCAAGCACGGTTGCGCCCGGCCTTCTTGGCTGCGTACAATGCGCTGTCCGCGCGATTGATTGACTCCTCAACACTGACGCTCGGATCGAGCATGGTAATGCCAAACGATGCAGTGACCATGATCGCCTTTGTTTCGCCAGCGCCGATGGCAACTTCAGAAAGCCCCTTGCGTAGGCGTTCGATTAAATCCTGGATGGTCTGAAGATTGGTACTCGGAAAGGACAGTAGAAATTCCTCGCCTCCATAACGGTACACTCTGTCGTATGGCCTCAGATGTTGCTTGATGTAACTCACCCAGGCCACGAGCACTTTGTCGCCGGCGGGATGGCCATAGGTATCGTTGACAGTTTTAAAATGGTCCAGGTCCATGATCACGATACTGCATTTCTGGACGCCGCGCTTGACCAACTCACGTAGTTCCCGCAGCCGGATGAGCATGCCGATACGGTTCTCAGCGCCCGTCAACGCATCGCGATTATTGAGTAACTCCTCGATTTCTTGCTTGAGCGAATAAATTTCCAGATGTAGGCGGTCGGCAGCATTTGTGAAACTGTCATAGTCCCGCGAAGAACCTAATGCCTCGTTTGTCGCGGCAAGAAGCAACCGTGCTCCAAGCTGATGCATATGGCGGTGCTCAGTTTCTATCACCACGAATGCCGGGTGATCGCGAAGTGCCTGAGGCGAAGTACCATAATACCACTGGCCGAAGCGACAGTGACGATGGGCATCATCCGCTATGTCTCGGTTATCGTAGGGCAATCGACAGATGAGCGAACGGATGAGATCCTTGAACCACTGCTCATGGTTGTAGATAGCCTGGTTCAGTTGCTGCAATGTCGCTTGCAGCTCTTGCCTGCCAATATCAAGCATAATTGTTTCCTCCAATGGCTTGCTAAACGCCTTTTTCAGCGGCAAGGGAACCGAGTCCGCTGCAAAAAATTGATACTATTTATGGCCTTCCCTCAGATGAAGGGATAATAAGGAGGCCGCACCATGAGATTTTACAATCAGCAACACAAGAACTATTGCGGTATCGATCTGCACGCCAGAAAAATGTTCGTCTGCATCATTATAGATATTATGTGTTTCTTTGGGAATGCCTTTTAACGGAAAATTTAAATTCATTAAATTACAAATCGAATGTATTCTCTATAATTTTATAATCATTTAGAATGCAAATAATACCGAAAATCACAATAGTCCGCTCCTTCCATGATGGTTTTGGTACGTACTAACTTGAGTCGGGGATTAAAGCCTCTGGCAAACGGTTCATCACGACAGCAGGAGAGTTCTACACCAAACTCATCTAATCCCAGTTCTCGATATTTTTCATAATAAGGACAACGGACCACGTTAAAAAAATAGGTGGTTGAAGTTTGTTCTAGAACGTCCATTTCCCAAATTCCACCCACACCCCAGCCTGCTATATCTTTAACCAATTCCTCTATCCCATTCCGTCCCTCTGTCCTCATCATATTTTGACCACGCTGAAATGCTTCTTGCTGATTGACTTCCTTCAATATTGCCAAAGCTCCGTCCTTGCCGATTCTTTGGGACACCGCTCTTATCACTGGCACAATAGCTAAAGCCTCAATAGCCCTTTTTTCTATCCGGTTAAGTTCTTTATTCTCTAAGTATTTTATCATGTTTATCCAATCCTTTTTCACATAACGAATAAGGCGCATATAGGGAACGTATTTAATAATCTAACTTCTCTAAAAGAAAATATTAAATACTTTGCCCCCT
>CAZOEH010000257.1:0-4845 GCA_964578785.1 uncultured Desulfonema sp.
GGTTCATCCTGCCGTTTTTGAAAATGTCGGATACGACACCTCAAGAATTACGGGTTTTGCTTTCGGGATGGGGGTTGAACGTATAACAATGTTAAAATACGGAATAGACGATATCCGGAAATTCTTCGAAAACGATTTCAGGTTTTTAAGGCAGTTCTGATATGAAAGTTAGTTTAAGCTGGCTGGAAGATTACGTCCGTATCGAAACGGATATTCATGATTTGACATCAGCCCTGACAATGGCAGGCCTTGAAGTCGAATCAATCGCAAACCCGTTCGACTATCTTGAAAAAGTCGTCGTGGGGCGCATAATAGAAATAGAGCCTCATCCCAATGCCGGCAAGCTGAAGATTTGCCGTGTTGACGCAGGTGACCGGATTTTACAGGTCGTATGCGGCGCTCCGAATGTAAAAGAGAATCTGCTTGCGCCTCTTGCCATGCCCGGAACTGTTCTTCCGGACGGATCACTCCTTGAAGCATGTGAAATACGCGGAGAAAAGTCGGAAGGAATGCTTTGCAGCGAAAGAGAGCTGGAACTTGGAGAAGACGAAAGCGGAATAATGGTACTTCCCGGCAATCCGCAGGCAGGCAGCAACATCACCCGTGCTCTGAACCTTTCAGATTATGTGCTTGAAATAGGCCTTACCCCGAACCGGTCCGATTGTCTCAGTATAATTGGAATAGCCAGGGAAATTGCCGCCATACAAAAGACAAGGATTATATATCCGCATGTAAAGCCGCCTGGTAAAAACAGGGAAATAAACGAATTTACTTCGGTAAATATAGAATCTCCGGAACATTGTCCGAGATACGCCGCCGCTCTTGTTACGGATATAACCGTCGCCCCTTCCCCTTTCTGGCTCAGAAAAAAACTCATATCAATCGGGCAAAGACCGATAAACAACATTGTTGATATAACAAACTTCATCATGCTGGAATGCGGCCAGCCTCTTCATGCATTTGATTTCGACTTTCTGGAAGAAAACAGGATCGTTGTCCGGACGGCGACCAGAGGAGAGAAATTCACGACCCTTGACAGGAAAGAGCGGATACTTGACCCCGATATGCTGATGATTTGTGACGGCAAAAAGCCAGTTGCAATAGCAGGAGTCATGGGAGGGCTCAATTCTGAAATTGTTAATTCCACGAAAAGAGTCCTTATTGAAAGCGCATATTTCAATCCGTTAAGTATCCGCAAAACCTCAAAGAAGCTTGGACTCAGTACCGAAGCCTCTTACCGCTTCGAGCGGGGAATCGATCCGGATGGAACGGTCAGGGCGCTTGTCAGAGCCGCATTCCTAATGACTGATATGGGAAAAGGAAAGTCAGTAAAAGGTATTATTGACCAATACCCGTTGATACAAAAGCAGGAAACTATCGAGCTTGGAATCCGCGCAACCGGTAATATGCTCGGCATGGAACTTGACAAAAACACGATCAGATCATTGTTGGAATCAATCGAATTTAAAGTAAAAAACGGTGGAGCAGATACGATCAGGGTAACTCCTCCTTCTTTCAGGGTAGATATTTCAAGACCCGTTGATTTGATGGAAGAAGCTGCGCGTCTATATGGGTATAACAGGATTCCGGCTTCCCTGCCTCTTATGCAATCCGAAACCGCCCAGCCCTTAAAGGCGCTTCTCTTAAGAGAGAAAATTAAAAACATAATTACAGGGCTCTCCTTCACTGAGGCAGTTAATTACAGTTTTATAAGCGAATCAGCGTGTGATCGTCTAAATCTTTCTTCAGATGACCCTAAAAGAAGACTTCTGCATGTCTTAAACCCTCTAAATGAAGAGCAGAATGTAATGAGGACTTCTCTTGTTCCGGGTCTTCTCGAAACAACACTCCGCAACCTGTCTCATCAGACAAGAAATCTTAAGCTATTTGAAATAGGAAAAATCTTTTTGGGCAAAGGAAATGAAAGCCTCCCTGAAGAAATAGAAATGGCGGCAGGCCTTATGACCGGCGGCCGGTATAGCCAGACATGGTATGAAAAGGATACCGATTGTGATTTTTTTGACATCAAGGGTGCTGTGGAAGGGCTACTGGCCGGTTTGAACATAGACAAAGTCCGGTACATAAAAATGCCGGTTGAATTATGCAGCTATACAAGATATGGATATACAGCTCAAATAATAGCAGGAAATGAAGCTATCGGTATTATAGGAGAGGTGCATCCCGAAGTTCTTCACAATTTTGATTTGAAACAAAAAGTTTTTATTTTTGAGATTAACTGCAATGCTCTGCTTGCTCTTTCAGACAAAGATAAAACAGCTAAACAGCTGCCTAAATTTCCTGCTGCAACAAGGGATATTACAATAATCACAGATAAAAAAATTGAAGCGATGTCCCTCCTGGAAAAAATCAACAGCTCCGGTGAAAAGCTCATAGAAAATGCACATCTGTTCGATATTTTCGAAGGGGCTGCGGTCCCTTCAGGAAAAAGAAGTGTTTCAATAAGGATTACCTATAGATCTTCCGAAAAGACCCTCGAAGACGGTGAGGTTAATAATATCCATAAAAATATTACAGACAGGCTAACTATGGAATTTGGTGCATCACTGCCGGCCTGATAAACAATTTTTGAGACCGAGCCATCAAGATGCAGGATGATTCTAATTCTGAAATAAAAATCCCCGATAAACTTTATTTGAAGATCGGGGAGGTCAGCGAAATAGCGGGAGTGCCTTCTTCCGTTATCAGATTCTGGGAAACAGAATTCCCCAGGATAAATCCAAAGCGAACATCTTCCGGGCAGCGACATTACAGGAAAAACGATGTCGAGCTGATTTTAAGAATAAAACACCTTCTTTATGATAAAAAATTCACAATCCGGGGCGCAAGACAATACCTATGTTCAGTAAAATCCGACAATAAATCATCGGATATCATTGAAGAGTTACGAATGGAACTGATTAATATCCGAAATATTCTAACCGAATAGAACTATTAGTAATTCTTCTCCAAACTGGTTGGAGATAGGGATTGGTATTGTTCCTTAAATAGGAAACCGCCCGGCTCAACTTATAATTTTTCATAATTTCAATTCATTGAGAACTGATTCTTCGCCATGTAATTCCCGAATTCCGGAGTCACAGGTCTCTCAGTCGGATAATAATCTTATTTTGATATTTTCCCACCGACTTAAATGCTGCAAAGACGCAAAAACAGTTGACATCAGGCATAAACTGTCATACATAGCAACATTCGGTAAGCGGGCATAACTCAGCTGGTAGAGTGCAAGCTTCCCAAGCTTGGAGTCGCGAGTTCGAATCTCGTTGCCCGCTCCATTTAAAGTCCGCCTTTTCCATATAAAAAGGCTTTTTCGGCAGGGTCGATGAATATGTGGTTTGGAGAATCTTTTTGAGAATGTTTATTTTTACAAACATGTGATTTTTCTCGATCCATTGTTATAAGTAGTACCCCTTTTAAAAGGAAACGGGCGACAGCCCGTTTTTTATTTGTAATTGGACGATTATAATAAAATAATGAGCGACGAAAAAATAAATATAAAAGCAAAAAAAACCGAGCCTGTTACCGGCCTTTTTTCTCCGGCAACCAGAGAAGAAGTTATTGCTAAAATCGTGCAGTTTACAGGTCCGCTATGCGAATCCGAAGGAATGGAACTGGTGCATGTTGAGTGCCAGAGGGAGGCCGGGGGCAGGATTATTCGTATTTACATTGATAAACCGGGTGGGGTCACTTTAAATGACTGCACCTTAATAAGTCGTCAATTAAGTGATATGCTTGATGTAAGTCTGGACACCAACTGGGCATATAGTCTTGAGGTTTCATCCCCCGGGATTGACCGTCCTCTTGGAAAACCGGAAGATTTTGACCGCTTTAAGGGAAAGACAGCAAGAATCAGAACATCCGTCCCGCTTGAAGGACAAAAAAATTTCAGGGGTCTGCTGCTTGGCTTTTATGACGGAAGTGTGAAACTTGATGTGAATAACAAAATAGTTACTATTCCCTTCAGGGAAATCACAAAGGCGCGGCTTTTCAATTATAACGGAGAAAACGAATGCTAATATCAGAAATAAAACGTGTCGTTGATCAGGTCAGCCGGGATAAGGGTATTGACAAACAGATCCTTATCAAGGCGATTGAAGAAGCCCTTAAATCAGCTGCCAGAAAAAAGTATGGTAATAAAATCGAGATCGAAATTCAATACAGTGAGGAAACAGGTGAAATAGAGGTATTCCAGTTCAAAGAAGTAGTTGAAGAGGTTACGGATGACATTACACAGATCAGCGTTGAAGAAGGGCATAAACTTGATCCGGAATGTGAAATCGGCGACAGCCTGGGAACCAAAATGGATACCACAACTTTCGGCAGGATTGCCGCCCAGTCTGCAAAGCAGGTAATAATACAGAAAATGAAGGACGCTGAAAAAAATGCCGTTTATTCGAGTTTTATTGACCGGAGAGGAGAAATAATCAACGGTATTGTACAGCGTATCGAACATTCGGGCGACATTATAGTCAATCTGGGACAGACTGAGGGAGTTTTACCTGCAAGAGAGCAGGTTCCAAAAGAAACATACAGGCGCGGTGACCGGATAAGAGCTCTTCTTTCAGAGGTTCTCCAGGATTCACGGGGTCCTCAGATTGTTCTTTCGAGGACAAACTCGAATTTTCTGATAAACCTTTTCAAAACCGAAGTTCCGGAGATAAGCGAGGGCATTGTCTCCATTATGGGAGCTGCCCGTGAACCCGGTGTGAGAGCTAAAATAGCAGTATCTTCGAATGATTCAGATATTGATCCGGTAGGCGCCTGTGTCGGTATGAAAGGAAGCCGGGTTCAGAATGTTGTTCAGGAATTAAAAGGCGAAAAAATTGA
>CAZOEH010000258.1:0-3177 GCA_964578785.1 uncultured Desulfonema sp.
TCTCCCATTGTAAGGATCGGTTCCGGAGCGGGCGTATCGCGAACAATTCCAAGCTCGTAAACTCCTACTGCATCCGGGGCATGGGTGCGTTTGGCAAGAAGAAATCCAAGCAGCGGAAGCCTCATGCCGACGAAAACAACTTCTCCATCTGCGATTTCACGCGCAGCGGCGGTAACCATAAGTTCGGAGAGAGTGTATCCTGAGGTATCAGTAGCCATAATCGACAGGTTCGGACATCATATGTTTTCTTAACTTAAGTTTTGATATTCGTTCTTTTCCCAGCAGCCTCAGATAGTCGTCGCTGCTTTTAACATCATCAACCCGGAGCCTGAGCCATTTTTCAAACGCCTCTGGGATTTTGCTCTCATTGCGGTATTCAATGAATGCGTCATGATCCCTGTTATAAAAGCCCGGAACAGGGGAAGGGTGAGCCCCCCACGGAACAAGCACCACTGCATTGACACGAAAGCCGGGGGTAATAACACGATTCGGGTCGCTTTCTATTACATAAGGAGAAACGATCTCTTCCGCGGTAATTATAATATGCCGGCTTGCTAGGCATGCATCCCTCGTCACACCGAGATTGCCCCACAGATGAGCGTTCCCGTATTCATCGGAACGCTGGACATGGATAATTGTAACATCGGGATTAATCGCGGAAACGGCGGTAAGTAAAATGCCCGTAAAAGGACAGGTGATTTTTTTCAGGGACTGGTTTGTTTTGTAAAGGTCGCTTCCAAGGGCAGTTAGCGCCGGCATGAAGGGCACCCCCATTGCACCTGCCTTAAGGGCCATGGAGATGGTAAGGTTTGAATGATCTTCCGTTTCGAGGACTCCTCCTTCCGCGGCCCGCCTGAAGTTATAAGAAGAACCGGTTATAACGTTGCCGATCCAGGCGGCCCTTGTTTTCCGGACGCATCCGGCTCCGATCAGCATGTCGAACAGTATATCCGAAATCGGGCCGATTAAGGTGAGATTTTTTTTCCTCTGCCTTATTATTTCATGGCCAGCCGCAAAGGGGATCATAGTTTCGAGAGAAGCGCCCATTACAGCTTCTGCGCCGTCAGGCACATACCGTTTTATGGCTTCGGAAAGATTCATCAGTTTGGAAGCAGGCGCCATTTTCGATCCTCACGAGATTTGATGAATTCGTAAAAAACCATATGCGAACGGATTTGAAAATCCCCAAAAAGCTCATTAAGAGAGCATATTTGGACTTTTTACGAAACCATCAACTTTAAAGGTTGTTTAAAAATATCGGAACGGCATTTACGAGTCAAGGGATAAAGTTATTTTGCAACCGGTGCCGTTTAAAACAAAAAAGCCCCGGTTAAAAAACCGGGGCTTTTTTATAAAGGTCAGATGTGTTAATTATTCAGGAATCGGCATCTGCCGCTTTTTCCGCAACCGGTTCTGCGCCGCTTTTTTCAGGCGCAGAAGCAGCTTTCGCTTCCTTTTTTGCTTTGGCAGGTTTTTTGGCTCCGACTTTTTTCTTAACAGGAGATTTTGCTTTTTTCCTGGTTCCGTCTTTCTTTTTGCTCTTTTCCGGGGCTATCAGCTCAACTATGGAAACCGGCGCGGCATCCCCGGGACGCCTTCCGTCCTTTACTATCCTTGTATATCCTCCGGATACGGAGCCGAAACGTTCGGAAGCTTCCGCAAAAAGCTTATGAACAACATCCTTTTCCCTCACGATGGCAAGGGCCTGACGTCTTGCATCAAGATCACCCTGCTTCGCTAGCGTTACAATTTTATCCGCCCAGCGCTTAAGTTCTTTTGCTTTTACATCGGTCGTGCGGATGCGATCATATTTAAACAGAGATGTTACCATGTTTCTGAACATTGCATCCCTGTGGCTGCTTGTTCTTCCTAATTTTATACCTGCGTTTCGATGTCTCATATAACAGTTTATTCTCCTTCTGTCTTGTCTTCTTCAGGAGGCACAAATCCTTCCAGTTTCATCCCCAGAGAAAGGCCCATTTCATTCAGCACTTCCTTGATCTCGTTCAGGGATTTTCTTCCGAAATTCTTGGTCTTGAGCATTTCCGCTTCCGTCTTGCTGACAAGCTGATATATCTTCAGAATATCGGCGTTCTTCAGGCAATTCGCGCTTCTAACGGAAAGTTCAAGCTCTTCAACGCTCCGGTAAAGATTTTCATTAAACTGGGGCTTCTGCCGTTTGTCTGCTTTCTTCTCCGCTTCAGGCTCAAGCTTTTCATCAAAATTGATGAATATAGTCATCTGTTCTTTTAATATTTTTGCCGAATATGAAACCGCATCCTCAGGCGAAATACTGCCGTCGGTCCAGACCTCCATGGTAAGCTTGTCATAATCGGTTCTCTGTCCGACACGGGCGTTTCCTACCACATAGTTTACGCGCTTAATGGGTGAAAATACGGCGTCTATCGGAATAGTTCCTACGGGTGCGTTTTCATCCTTGTTCGCTTCCGACAAGGAATAACCTTTCCCCATCTTTATGGTCATGGTCGCTTTTAAAACCGCATTTTCAGACAGAGTCGCGATATGAAGATCAGGATTTAAAACTTCACATTTACCGTCATCACTTAGAATATCCCGGGCCGATAATCTACACTCACCCTTTGCGTCAATTCGCACGGTTTTCGGATTATTATCCGCAACCCTGAACCGCGCATCTTTAAGATTAAGAATAATTTCCGATACATCTTCAAGTACACCCGGTATCACGCTGAATTCATGAAAAACGGAATCGAATTTTAACGATACTATGGCTGCGCCATAAAGCGAGGAAAGTATTATACGCCTTAATGCATTGCCTATCGTTATTCCAAATCCTCTTTCAAGAGGTTCACAAACGAACTTGCCGTAGTTGGGCGTACCGCTTACCTGAACCTTCTCGGGCGTAATCATCTCTTGCCAGTTCATGTACATAAGTTCATTTGATGCCATTTTTATTTTCTCCAGATTTTTTTTCAGAGGAGACCTTCTTGTAAATCATATAGTGATGCGGCTCAAACACGGATTGGTTTCCATACTTTGAAGCCATGATATATGGGTGTTTCAAAAAAACTATTAATTAAGGAATGTCGTCTGTTCCGTTAAATTATTATTTGGAATAAAGTTCCACAATAAGCTGTTCCTGGATAGGCATCGTTATATCTTCGCGGACAGGAAAGAACTTTACTCTTCCTTTAAGAT
>CAZOEH010000258.1:3187-4833 GCA_964578785.1 uncultured Desulfonema sp.
CAGTTCAAGCCACTGCGGAAGACCTCTTCTAACAACAGCTTCCAAAGATTCGGTTATTGCTTTTACATTCCGGCTGGGCTCATTCACCTCTATTATATCTCCTGACTTTGTAAGATATGACGGTATGTTGATTTTTTTGCCGTTAACCCTGAAGTGATTATGTTTTACAAAATGACGTCCCTGGGAACGCGAACCGGTGAAACCAAGCCTGTAAACTACATTATCAAGCCTTCTTTCCAGCAATATGAGTAGATTTGTTCCGGTAATATTCTTCTGCCGCTCGGCCCTTTCAAAAAAGAGATTAAACTGCTTTTCTGAAAGCCCGTACATGCGCTTTGCCTTTTGTTTTTCCCTCAGCTGGACCCCGTAATCGGATATTTTTCTCCCGCGCCGCTGACCATGCTGTCCCGGCGCATAGCTGCGCCTGTCAAATGCGCATTTATCCGAATAACAGCGATCCCCTTTAAGAAACAGCTTTAAATTTTCCCGCCGGCATAGCCTGCATACTGCACCTGTATATCTTGCCAAATCTTCCTCCTTAGTAGTTATAGGCTGTCAGGCTGAAGGTTGTCAGATTTCAGCTTTCACCTACCGCCTTCGGCCTATTAGCCTAAAGCCTTTATTATTATACCCTGCGTCTTTTCGGTGAACGGCAACCGTTATGCGGAATCGGCGTTACATCTTTTATGATTAAAATATTAAAGCCTGTTGCCTGAAGCGAGCGAAGAGCCGATTCTCTTCCCGGCCCCGGGCCCTTTACAAACACTTCTACATTCTTCATTCCATGTTCCATCGCCTTTTTTGCGGCATCTTCAGCAGCAAGCTGGGCGGCAAAAGGAGTGCTTTTTCTCGATCCTTTAAAGCCCTGGACACCGGCGCTCGACCAGCCAACGACATTCCCGGCAGGATCGGTGATAGAGACTATTGTATTATTGAAAGTGGAGTAAATATGGACCACTCCGTTGGTAATATTCTTTTTCTCTTTCTTTTTTGTTCGGGTTTTTTTCGCCATTTATAAAGCCCCTGTATATTATTTTGCTACTTTTTTGTTGCGGCCTTTTTTTTCACAGTTGAGCGCTTCGGCCCCTTCCGGGTCCGGGAATTCGTCTTTGTTCTCTGACCCCTCACAGGAAGCGATTTTCGGTGGCGAAGACCCCGGTAACATCCAAGATCCATAAGTCTCTTGATGTTCATTGAAATATCCGTACGGAGTTCGCCTTCAACTTTGTGTTCGGTATCAATAATCCTGCGGATACTGTTGACCTCTGTCTCCGACAACATGTCTACCTTAGTATCCGGATTAATGTTAAGCTTTGAGAGTATCGATTTTGATACTGCTTTTCCTATCCCGTAAATATACGTCAGGCCGATTTCAACTCTCTTATTCTTGGGTAGATCTACTCCTGCAATTCTTGCCAAAGCTTATCCTCCTCTATCCTTGCCTCTGTTTGTGTCTTTTATTCTCGCAGATTACTCTTATAACGCCTTTTCTGCGGACAATTTTGCATTTGCTGCATATTTTTTTAACTGATGCCCTGACTTTCATATATCTTGCTCCTCACCCAGATAAATAGGACTATCTCCGGTACCCCCTTAAGGGGTGGAAAACGCAGAAAATAATTTCCGACTTACTGATATCCCGGGCC
>CAZOEH010000259.1:0-769 GCA_964578785.1 uncultured Desulfonema sp.
AGGTTGCCCCTCCCCGGCCTTTTATTTTTATGCTTATTTTAGAAATAATAAGTTTTCATATCGGAAATCGGCAATTTTGGGCAAGCTCAAGAAAATCAAGGGATTGCGCGGAGACATACAAATTGTATGTCGCACAAGAAATCCCGCAGGTTGACACAGAGATCGCGCAAAGGGGCCATTTCCGGATAGAAACTAAAAAATTTTGAGAAATGACATGATAATGACCGCGGCTATTATTTCATGGATTGTGCTGACAACCGGTATTTTCGGAATATTGGCGATCATCGCGTCGTTTGTGGATTTGAAGGGGCGCCTCCCGCACAAGGTCGCCGGCATATGGGCGCGGTCCATACTGGCCGCACGTCCTATAGAAGTAACGGTTACAGGCCTTTCGAATATAGATCCGGCGAAGTCATACGTTTATATGTCAAATCATCAGAGCAACTATGATATTCCTGTTCTTCTGGGACATCTTCCGGTTCAGTTCAGATGGCTTGCAAAAATAGAGCTTTTCCGTATACCTCTCTTCGGGTATGCGATGAAAAGGGCCGGGTATATCTGCATAGACCGTTCAAACCGGGAATCAGCTTTTGAAAGTCTCAAAAAGGCTGCCGGAATAATAAGAGACGGTGTTTCCGTCATGATTTTCCCCGAAGGAACCAGAAGCCGGGACGGCAATATAGGTTCCTTTAAAAAAGGCGGTTTTGTTCTTGCAATTGAGTCAGGTGTCCCTATTCTGCCGGTCATTATCCGGGGCACATTTTCAGTC
>CAZOEH010000259.1:779-4819 GCA_964578785.1 uncultured Desulfonema sp.
TGCCAAAAAGCAGGCTTCTCATTAAACCCGGCAAGGTTACCCTTGAAATACTGAAACCTGTTGAGACAAAAGGCTTTACAAGAGAAACCAAAGATGCGCTTATGGAGAAAATCAGAAATATCATGCGCGAATACGTTGAAACTGAAAAGAAGGATATGCTGTGATGCTGAAAATCATTCCCCTCGGCGGGCTTGGTGAAATCGGCCTTAACATGATGGCTTTTGAGTATGGCAACTCCATCTTCGTCGTTGATGCCGGGCTCATGTTTCCTGAAGATTACATGCTGGGGGTCGATTTTGTAATTCCCGACATGCTCTACCTGAAGCAGAACAAGCAGAGGATAGTCGGAATAGTATTGACGCATGCCCACGAAGATCATATCGGCGCGCTGCCGTATCTGCTGAAAGATATTAATGTGCCTGTTTTCGGCACCCCTTTTACACTCGGGCTTGTGCGGCATAAGTTAGAGGAGTACGGCCTTCTTGCGTCGGCTTCTTTGTATGACATTGCGCCCGGAGAAAAACTGAAGTTAGGTTCATTTGAAATTGAGTTTATAAGAGTAGGCCACAGCGTTATTGACGGAGTCGGACTCGCGATAAGGACCCCTTTAGGGCTGATTATTCATACAGGTGATTTTAAAATCAGCCACACATCCATGGACGGGATGATGACCGATGTTCACAGCTTCGCGCGATGCGGAGAAGAGGGAGTCTTGTGCCTTCTTTCCGATTCGACAAACATCGAGAAAGAGGGTTATACCATTTCCGCAAAGGAGATAGGCGAGACTCTCGCAAGGATTACGACGGGGTGCGCCGGAAGGATAATCATCGCCCTTTTCGCTTCAAATATTGCGAGAATCCGGCAGATAGTCAATATAGCAAATGCGGAGGATAAAAAGATTATTTTCAACGGCAGGAGCATTGAGATCAGCGTCAGTATCGCAAAAGATCTCGGCTACCTGAAAGTACCCGACGGACTGGAGATAGACATAAACCGGATTAACGAATTTTCGGATGACGAAATAATCATGATTACCACCGGGAGTCAGGGAGAACCCCTCTCAGCACTAGCTCGCATGGCGGCGGGTACGCACAAACAAATAGCTGTGAAAAAAAATGACACCGTTATCCTTTCTTCCAAGTTTATTCCGGGAAATGAGAAAGCCATAACCAATATCATCAACAAGCTTTATAAACGCGGAGCTGATGTAATATACGAAAAGATATCGAATATCCATGTATCGGGACATGCTTTCAAAGAAGAGCTGAAACTGATGATAAACCTGACAAAACCCGAATATTTTATTCCGATTCACGGAGAGTACAGGCATCTGGTGCTCCATTCGCGCCTTGCTGAAGAAGTGGGAATAAAGAAGGAAAAAATACTTCTGGCCGAAAACGGACAGATAATAGAATTTGACGCCAAAGGCGGCAGAATAAAGGATGAAGTCCCGACAGGCCGTGTGCTGGTTGACGGAAAAGGAATCGGTGATGTGGGAAGAAGCGTCCTTAAAGAAAGAAGGGCGCTTTCCGAAGAAGGTCTTGTGGTCGTCAATATGGCATTTGATGAGGAGACCGGAATTATCGTTTACGGGCCGGAGATAGTCTCCAGAGGTTTCGTTTTTGAAACGGAAACAGGGCATCTTCTCGAGGATGCAAAATGTGTTATTCTTGAAATAGTAGAGGAGATAACTCCCGATGTGCCGGACAGGGTCAATAAAATAAGATCCATGGTACAGACCGCTTTAAGAAAATATTTTAATTTTGCGATTAAGCGGCGGCCGGTTATTCTGCCGTTTATTCTAGAGATATAGAAGGCAGGCGTAAGGCGAAGATCGAATATCGGGGAACAGTTGCCAGTAATCAGTGAACAGTGATCAGGGAATAGACAAGGCATAGGTCGTGAGGCGGGAGGGTTTTTCACTTGAACCCTGCCGAAGGCCCGCCAAACGGTATGGCGGGAATCCCTGAACCCTTTGTCGCATTCGCTGTACGATATTCGATATTCGATGTGCGACATCCGAAGTTCGAAGTACGGGCAAGGCGAAACGCGAAAGGCGGGACAATCGATATGCGCAAGGAATTAATCGGAATATTTCTGTTTTTTCTTGTTATTTTTACATTGATAAGCCTTTTGTCATACAACCCCTCCGACCCTTCCATAAACAATGCAAAAGATGCCGGTGAAGTTAATAATCTTTTTGGTGTTGTCGGATCCAATATAGCCGGAATTTTTGTCGGTCTTTTCGGAATGGCTTCCTTTCTTATACCGGTGATTATTCTTTTTATAAGCATAAGGTTTTTCGGTGATTACACAAGGCGCATTATTCTATTTACTCTTGCGGGCGGATTCCTCCTCATTCTATCTACAGGCGGCCTTCTTGCGTTTCACGAAAACGGTTTTGATATATTCGGGCGTGAATTTTCCTCAGGCGGCATAATAGGGATTTCCCTCAAATCCTTTCTGGTAAAATATTCCAATCTTACCGGTTCCTTTATTATCCTCGCTGTTGTCTGGGTTACCGGATTTATCCTCGCCACCGGATTTTCCGCGATAAGCATCCTCAACCGTTTTATGGAAATGCTCTTATTTGCTTCCGAACGGATAGCGACATATTACATCAAGTGGAAAGAACGGAGAGAGAAGTCGGTAAAGCGCTCGAAACTTATTGCGGAACAAAAGGATTTCAAAGAGAGGGAAATAGAGATCAAGGCTGTAAGGGCAAAGCCGGTCAAGACGGCTCCCGCTCCAAAACAGGAAGTCTTCGAGTTCATGCGTGCCGAGAGCGGATTCCAGCTGCCTTCAGTAAATTTTCTGGACGACCCCCAGACAAAGTCCTCCAGCTTTGATAATGAAAATCTGAAAATGCAGTCGAAGCTTCTTGAGAAGAAGCTTGAAGACTTCGGAGTAAACGGGAAGGTCACGGCGGTTACTCCGGGTCCGGTTATAACGACTTTTGAGTATGAACCTGCTCCCGGAGTCAAGATAAACAAGATCGTTAATCTGACCGATGATCTCTCTCTTGCTCTCCGCGCAACAAGCATAAGAATAGAAGCCCCGATTCCCGGAAAGGCGGTGATCGGCATTGAAATTCCCAACACAGACAGGGAAATAGTCAGGTTCAAGGAGGTTGTGGCCTCGGGCGCTTTTGAAAAGACCAAATCAAGACTTACTATCTGCCTGGGGAAGGATATAGTGGGAAATCCGGTTGTGGCCGAACTCGACAAAATGCCGCATCTGCTGATAGCAGGAGCAACCGGTTCCGGAAAGAGCGTCGCGTTAAACACAATGATATGCAGCCTGCTCTACAAGGCTACACCGGATGAAGTAAAGCTTCTTATGGTAGATCCTAAAAGGATTGAACTTGCCATGTACGACGGCATTCCGCATCTCATTTCTCCGGTGGTTACGGACGCAAAAAAAGCCACAAACGCTCTATTCTGGGCTGTTCATGAAATGGAGAGGAGATACATGATCCTCTCGGAAAACAAGTCAAGAAACATAAACCAGTATCAGCAGAAAGCCGTAAAGGGGGCAAAGAACGAAAAAGGCGAGGTTCTCGAAAAACTCCCGCTTATAGTTATTATAATAGACGAACTTGCGGATATGATGATGGTGGCTTCAAGGGATGTGGAGGTCTCTCTGACCCGCCTTGCCCAAATGGCGAGAGCCGCCGGTATTCACCTTATACTCGCTACCCAGAGGCCCTCGGTTGATGTTCTGACGGGTATTATAAAAGCCAACTTTCCAACCCGCCTCTCCTTTCAGGTCTCTTCCAAAACCGACTCACGGACAATACTCGATGCCAACGGGGCTGAGAATCTGCTTGGAAACGGGGATATGCTTTTTATGCCTCCCGGCACTGCAAGGATTCAGCGCATACATGGCGCATTCATATCTGAAGCTGAAATAACAAGGATTACGGAATTCCTGAAAAAACAGAAAAAACCCGAGTATGATGAAAAGATAACGGAGGCAAGATCGATTGAACAGTCCGATTCCGATTCAACCGAGCACGATGAGAGATATGATGATGCCAT
>CAZOEH010000260.1:0-4785 GCA_964578785.1 uncultured Desulfonema sp.
AAAAACGGTGGAACAGATAGCTCCGACAGACTGCACCGTACTTATTCTCGGAGAAACAGGAACCGGGAAAGAGCTGATTGCCAGAACAATCCACAGGTTGAGCAACCATTCCGGAAAAAGATTTATGGCAATAAACTGCGGAGCTTTCAATGAAGAACTTCTATCAAATGAACTCTTCGGACATGAAAAAGAAGCATTTACCGGGGCGCGGGGCATAAAAAAAGGTCTCCTGGAGGCGGCAAACGGAGGAACTGTTTTTCTGGATGAAATAGGAGATATGCCTGTTTCCATGCAGGTTAAACTGCTGCGGGTGATGCAGGAGCGGACAATTATAAGAGTCGGCGGAACCGACGATGTCCCCGTCGATATTCGCGTGATTGCGGCGACAAACAAGGATCTTGCCGGAGAGATTGACGCAGGTTCATTTCGCAGGGATCTCTACTATCGTCTTAATGTAATTACTCTCCATCTGCCTCCTCTGGCGGAGAGGAAAGAGAGCATTCCGGTTTTATGCAGGCATTTTCTTAAAAAGTTTTCGGACGCACAGAATAAAAATGTCGTGAGTATATCCGGCGATGTTACTGACCTGCTTATGAGCTATGAGTTTCCGGGCAACATCCGCGAACTGGAAAATATTATCGAACATGCGGTGGCAATGGCCGAAAAGGATACTATTGAAATGCGTCATCTTCCGGCCGATTTCCAGCAGTTGAAATTCAGAATAGCGAGCAGGCGTCAAAGGGAATTTCTGACACTTGAAGAAAACGAAATGGAATACATTGCCTGGGTGCTCGGTCAGGTTGAGAATAAAAAAAGCAAGGCCGCCGAAATCCTCGGAATAGACAGAGTCTCCTTATGGAGAAAGCTCAGAAGGTATAACCTGGATACCTGAAGAGGCCTCTGACAGACTTTTGCATCACATCTGTTTATAAAAGGCTGACATAGGCAATGGGTTCCGCCGTTTCGCAAGAAATTATTAAGAAACATAACATCGCCCCCTGATTGTCAATAAAGAGATACAGGCAGAGACGAAATAATGGATTTGTGGACGTATATCCACTGGGGCTGTCCGGTTCTAATGGCAACGGATATGCTGCCGTTGCCGGAGTCTGATATCGATCTTGCAAAACGGCGGAACCCATTGCCTATGTCAGCCCTATAAAGTGTTATGCAAAGAGAGAGCTGTCGATAGCCTCACAGAGCCGCTTGCAGCACAAGTTTTACAATCCCGGGAATATCTTCCGCAAGCACCACCTCGACTCCTTCTTTTACTTCCGGCTCAAGAACCGCAATATCAGACTTGTTGCGTTCGGGAAAAACCGTAACTTTAATTCCGCCACGCTGGGCTGCAAGAATTTTTTCGCGTATCCCGCTGACGGCAAGAATTCTTCCGCTTAAGGTGAGTTCGCCGGTCAATGCGATATCGCTTCTTGCCGGTTTTCCGGTCAGAAGGGATATGAGGGCAACAGCTATCGTGACACCGGCCGACGGCCCGTCTTTGTTCACAGCTCCGGAAGGTATATGGATATGAATATCTCTGCCGTCGAAAAATTCGGGATCTATCCCGAATTGGGCCGCATTGCTTCTGACAAAACTGAGGGCGGTCTGCGCCGATTCCTGAAGAACATTTCCCATCGATCCTGTAAGTATGAGCTGCCGGTCTCCTTTCATCATTGACGCTTCAATAAAGATAATCTCCCCTCCGAATTCCGTCCATACAAGCCCGGTTGCGACTCCGGGCCGGTTTCCCCTTTCAGCCGTCTCGTGATCGAATTTTCTGGAACCCAGAAGCTTTTCAATCAGGACTTCGTCAATCGTCACTTTGTCCGACATCTGATTATTCTGAACCGATAGCCTCGCTATTTTGCGGAATATAGTCGCGATCTCACGTTCCAGATTCCGGAGGCCCGCTTCCCTGGTATAATTACGGATTACTGCGGATATTGCCTCTTCAGTAAAATCCGCTTTCATTACTGTCAGGCCATGCTCCTGGAGCTGGCGTGGTATCAGATGAATCTTTGCTATGTGTTCCTTCTCTTTTTCCGTGTAACCCGTAAACCGGATTACTTCCAGCCGGTCAAGCAGAGGAGCGGGAAGCTTTTCAACTACGTTTGCCGTTGAAATAAACATAACTCCTGAAAGGTCAAACGGAGCATCAAGATAATGATCGGTAAAACGACTGTTCTGTTCGGGATCTAGAATTTCAAGAAGAACGGAAGCGGGATCCCCCCGGAAATCCTGTCCGATTTTATCTATTTCATCGAGCATGAAGACGGGATTTCTCGATCCTGCCCGCTTTATTTCATTGATAATTCTTCCCGGCATCGCCCCAACGTACGTTCTGCGGTGCCCGCGCAGATCTGCTTCATCCCTCATTCCCGCCAGCGAAATACGGACAAATTTTCTTTCAAGAGCTTCGGCGATGGCTTTTCCCACCGATGTTTTCCCCGTTCCCGGAGGCCCCGCAAAACAGAGTATCGGACTCCGGGTCATCTGCAGATGCTTTTTCTTTTCTATGAGCTGCCGTACGGTAGATCGCAGTTCTTCCAGATTGATAGGCTTGGGAAGATAATGATATGCTCCTTTCTTCAAAGCATCCACTGCCGAGCTGACCGTGGCAAAGCCTGTTATCATAACAAGCTCCGCGTGAGGGGATATCTTCTTTGCCGATTCGAGAAGCTGCATCCCGTCCATCTTTTCCATCTTGAGATCCGTCAGTATCAGGTCGATATTCCGGGCTTTAAGCAGGTTCAGGGCTTCAAGTCCGTTTGCCGCCGTGCTGATCTCATATCCTTCTTTCCTGAGTATATATTCAAGATTGTCACGCGCGATCTCTTCATCATCGACAACAAGTATATGAAAAGCCTGGAGACTGAAAAGGGTTCTTACCGAAAGATACTCAATCATGCGCTCTTTAATCTTGTTCAGGCCATAATGCCTCGATTCCATTATTTTTTCGGCCCGATCAAGGTCGAGATTGTCATTTGTGAAATTTTGCCAGGGAAGAGACAGGATATATTCAATATAATTGAGGCCTATGCTGTATTCGGGAGCTGAAGGATCCATATTCTCCATCCGCTCCAGCTCCTTCAGGGCAACAGCTGTAAGAGAAGCCGATAATCCGGCTTTTTCAACAGAAGCGCGAAGTTCCGAAAGCTCCCGGTTTGATTTACCACCTTCTTCTCTTTCTTTGTCAGGCTTTCTGTTAAAAATCATGACTTATCCTTTCTGCGGCTGGATCATTGTACAATATTCCCTTTGAGCCTGGCACAGGTAACCGGTTACCTATATCAGCCTCTTAATCAGAAGATATGTAAAGATCTCAATGTTATTCATCCTGAATTGATGAACCTGCTTACGGGTTATTCAGACTTTACAAAAAAATGGAGTCAATAGCAACCTTCATTCGTTTTCTATGCTCTTTCTGTTGCATATGGCAACGCCGCCCGCCGGATGTAACATTCTTCCAACAATAAGAAATAATAAGATTTTTTTCTACGGGATTAAAACGGTGTTGCATAGTGCAATAGATACCGAATAGCCATAAAATGCATATCATCCATGTTTACAAATAGTTATAGATGTTTTTTATCGTTGGCACAATACTTGAAATACTTTTAAGAAAACACTTAAAAAAGGCTGATGATTTTATGGATATTAAAAACGATACGGAAAGCGGCATAAGGGATGTACGCCGGAAGATACTTGTTATAGGAGAAGAAGGTTTTTTATCAGAGAGTGTGATGGATTACGCAATCCTGGTTGCAGGAAGGCTTGATTATGACGTTCTGGCGCTGAACACCATTCCGGAAGAGAAGCTCAAATCCATTTCTTCCGGCAATACAGGCTCCGGCCGGTCATTTGATACTTCCGAAATCCACTCCTTCGATACCTTTAAGACGAAGGCGGCATCAGGCAGAGTTAAATGTGATTGCCTAGTCAAGGCAGGCAGCCCCGGAGAAACGGCAAAAAAAATAATCCACGAAATAAAAAGGATAGAATTTGTAATAACAGGCTCTGATGAAACCAGGGAGAAGATCTCAGAAGAGGTTACGATACCGGTTTTCAGTGTTTTATCAAATAATAATAAGAGAGGAGAGAAGATTATGGGAGAGGAAATCAGCAAAAAAAAGCCGATAGGCAGAACGATCGGATATGGCGCGGTAACCGCCGCTCTTTACGCGGCAGTTTTTATGAATGCGGATACGGTTACAAGCTACTTTACCAAAGGCAGCTGGTATGCGGCGCTGCCGGTTGCGACGGTCTTTATTTTTTCATTTGCTCATGGAGCATTTGCAAGCAACTTCTGGTCTTTGCTCGGAATAGAGGCTGTGAAAAAAGATGTCAAGGTCACAACCGCTGAAAAAACAGTTCGTGAGGATGTCCGGGCAAAAAAGAGCGCAAGGAAAAGACCTCGCGCCCGTGCATACATAAACCCGTTTCACAGAATATGAATTTAAAATGAAACTACTGTCTTGATTCTAATTTTCAATTTAACCATTTAGTGTCTATCCGTAAACAAAATATGGACACATGCAAGTTTCCGATCCGGAAATAGGCAATTTTGGGCAAGCTCAAGATAATCAAGGGATTGCGCGGAGACATACGCATAGTATGTCGCACAAGATATCCCGCAGATTGACACAGAGATCGCTCAAAAAGGCCATTTACGGATGGAAACTACTTGAAGGGGGGAATATGCAGGATTTAGCATTGGAGAGTTTGAAATTTATCGATCTCAATTTCATGTCGGTAAGCTTCCTCTTTATAGTCGGTTTTATCGGA
>CAZOEH010000261.1:0-467 GCA_964578785.1 uncultured Desulfonema sp.
GGTTCAGGCCCAGGCTGTACTCGATATGCGCCTTCAAAGGCTTACCGGCCTTGAGCGTGAAAAAATTATTGAGGAATACAATGCTGTTCTGAAAGATATCGCCCGGTTCAGGGAGATTCTTGCAAGCGAACAACTCGTATTGAATATCATAAAGGATGAGCTTACTCAGATAAAAAATGAGCATGGTGATTCCCGCCGGACAGAAATCGTGGAGGAGACAGAGGATATTTCCATTGAAGATCTTATAGTGGAAGAGGATATGGTTGTAACCGTTTCCAAGGACGGATACATCAAGAGAACTCCCGCAAGTGTTTATCAGGCCCAGGGACGCGGAGGAAAAGGGAAAACGGCGATGGGCACCAAGGAGGAGGATTTCGTTGCGCATCTTTTTGTAGCTTCAACCCACCATACGTTTTTGTTTTTTACAAATCAGGGTAAAGTTTACTGGTGCAAGGTATATGATATTC
>CAZOEH010000261.1:477-4780 GCA_964578785.1 uncultured Desulfonema sp.
GCGGAAAGGCTATCGTAAATCTCCTCAACTTTAATGAAGGTGAAAAGCTGACAACCATCCTTGCCGTGAAGGCTTTTGAGCCCGGTGCTTATGTAATAATGGCGACCCAACAGGGCCTGGTTAAGAGGACGGATCTGATGGATTACAGCCGCCCCAGACAGGGAGGAATCAAGGCTTTGCATCTTGATGAGGGTGATGAGCTTATCGCGGCCCGGATTACGGACGGAACCCTTAATGTTTTCGCGTGTTCCGCGACGGGAAAATCCATCCGTTTCCACGAGTCGGATGTGCGTACAACCGGCCGCATTGCAGGCGGAATGCGCGGCATGCGCCTTGCCGACGGCGATCGTATTGTGGGAATGGAAGTCTTGACTCACGGCCAGACACTGGTTGCTGTTACGGAAAACGGTTTCGGGAAAAGGACATCGATAGATGAATATCCTGTCCAGAAAAGAGGGGGAAAGGGCGTCATAGGCATAAAGACTACTGAACGAAACGGCCAGGTGGTTACAATACTGATTGTTAATGATGCGGATGATTTGATGCTCATGACCGATACGGGAAAAATTATTCGCACTCCCATAAGCGGCATTTCCGTTATCAGCCGCAATACCCAGGGCGTCAAGCTGATTGAGAGAGAGTCAACTGAAAAAGTTGTCGGCGCTGCCAGGCTTGTCGAAAAGGATTGATTAGATTTTTAAATGAATAGAATTGCTGATGTAATCAAAACAAGAATTGGTGTTGTCGGCGCCGGGAGCTGGGGAACCGCCCTTGCAAATCTTCTAGGTGATAAGGGATTCAGAATAGACTTCTGGGTTTTTGAGAAAGAAATTAAAGATCAGATTCTGGAAATAAGAGAAAACAAAGTTTTCCTTCCAGGTATAAAGCTCTCTTCAAACCTTTTTCCTTCAAATGATATTGCAGATGTTGTTACCCGGAAAGACCTGGTACTTTTAGTTGTTCCATCCCATGTAATGCGCGAAACGGCCTTGAAAATTTCAGGGATGATAGAAAGAGATACGATAATAGTATCAGCTTCAAAAGGGATAGAGAACAGCACATATCTGACCATGTCCGGCGTTCTTAAGGAATGCATTCCCGGTATTCCGGAGGGAAATCTTACAGCCCTTTCAGGGCCTAGCTTTGCAAAAGAGGTTGCAAGAAAACTTCCTCCCGCCGTTACTGCGGCATCTAAAGATCCTGATACGGCAGCATTTGTTCAGAGTGTTTTTGCGACTCCTTTTTTCCGGGTTTATACTAACGATGATGTTACAGGCGTGGAACTCGGGGGAGCGGTCAAGAATGTTATCGCCATTGCCGCGGGCGTTATAGACGGCCTTGGCCTCGGATTAAACACGAGAGCCGCTCTTATTACAAGGGGACTGACCGAGATACGGCGCCTTGGACTGGCGCTTGGAGCAAAGCCGAGAACTTTTACAGGTCTTGCCGGTGTCGGCGATTTGATTCTGACATGCACCGGGGACCTGAGCAGGAATCATACCGTCGGGAAAAAAATCGGGGAGGGCATGAAGTTAAAAGAGATACTCCGAAATGCGCATGGTTGCGGAAGGCGTAAAAACGGCAAAGTCGGTATATAATCTGTCTTTAAAACTTGGCGTTGAGATGCCCATTTCTCATGAAATATACCGCATACTCTATGAAGATGTCTCTCCGAAAGAGGCCGTCCTCAGGCTTATGACAAGGGATCTTAAGCAGGAAATGGATGAGCAGTGACAAAAAAAACAAGGGCGAAGGCCACAGAGAGAGGCTTCGTGACAAATTTCTGTCGTCAGGCCTCTACGGTTTCCACGATTACGAAGTAATAGAACTTCTCCTGACCCTTGCCACTCCCCGCAGGGATTGCAAGGATGCCGCAAAGGCGGCATTGCGAAGATTTAAGACCCTTCAGGGAGTTCTTGAGGCTTCACCCGGCGAATTGTGCGAGATAGAAGGCATAGGCCTGAAAAATCTCTTCGGAATAAAGCTTGTACATTCCGCCGCACACCGGTATCTTGAAAAAAGACTGATAAATAAAGATCCGATAAACAACTCAAAAGAATTGTTTGAATACCTTAATCATGATCTGAGGGATAAAAACATAGAATGCTTCAAGGTAATATTCCTTGATGCCAAAAATAAAGTTATCAGGACTGAAACTCTCTTTCAGGGTTCGCTTACTTCAAGTTCGGTCTATCCCAGAGAAGTCGCACGGGCCGCTCTTGATTATCATGCGGCCGCCCTGATATTTGCTCACAATCATCCGTCAGGCGATCCTGCGCCCTCTTCAGAAGATATTTCCGTCACCCGGCAACTCATGTTTGCGTGCAGGGTTATGGGCGTAACCGTACATGAACATATCGTGATAGGAGATAATAAATATTTCAGTTTTGCCGATAACGGATATATGGAAAAAATCAACCGGGAATTCGAGATGCAGGTCAGGGAACTCGGGGACGTGAAATGACGGATAACAGAAAAAAGCATCCCTATTGTTTTGCCAAACTCGAAGTTGTTTTTCCGGAAGGGGAGGACGGCTTGCGGACTACTCCGGAATCCTGTTTTCCCTGTTATTTCAAAACCGAGTGCCTGAGGGAAGCGATGAAAGGAAGAGAAGGCCTGAAAGTAAAGGATGAAATGGTCGACAGGGCGTATAATTCAGGGATGATCGGCTTTTTCAGGCGATGGTCGGACAAGAAGGAATTTCACAGAAAGATGCATGAAAAGAAATAATTGTTTATGTTCAGGAAAGGAGGAAATCTTGAAAACCATAAAAGATGTTAACCTTTCAGGCAAGCGGGTCTTTATAAGGGTGGATTTTAATGTTCCTCTGGATGAAAAGCAGAATATCACCGATGATACCAGAATACGTTTTGTAGTTCCGACCTTAAAATACGCTATCGACAATAAAGCAAAACTTATCATTGCATCGCACCTCGGAAGACCGAAAGGCAAGGTCGCTCCGAAATACAGCCTCGCGCCTGTCTTAAAATGTCTCGGATATTATCTCGGCAGAGAAGTAAGAATGGCTCCCGATTGTATAGGGCCTGAAGTAAAGGCACTTGTTTCTTCCATGTCTGACGGAGATGTTCTGCTTCTTGAAAACCTCAGATTTCATCCCGAAGAAGAGAGTAATGACGATAAATTCGGAAAAGAACTGGCGCAGCTCTGCGATGTATATGTAAACGATGCATTTGCGGTATCCCACAGAGCGAATGCTTCGGTTGCCTCGATCACTGAGCACGCCCCACTGTCGGTTGCCGGATTTTTGCTTCAGAAAGAGCTGGAATACTTCAAAAGAGCTATGGCGGACCCTCAGAGGCCGCTTGTTGCTGTTGTGGGAGGCGCAAAGGTTTCAACCAAGCTGGCCGCTCTTGAAAACATGATTCAGCGTGTTGATAAGATTATTATAGGCGGCGCTATGGCCAATACTTTTTTGAAAAGCAAGGGCATAGATGTGGGAACTTCCAAAATTGAAGAGGACCTTGTGGAAAAAGCCGGAGCAATCATGAGGAAGGCTTCCGAAAAAGGAATCAGACTATATCTTCCTGTTGATGCTGTTGCCGCCGGCAGCTTTTCTCCCGATGCGGTGACAAAAATTGTCCCGGTCGCCGAAATCCCGAAAGAGTGGATGGTTCTCGATATAGGTCCGGCCTCATCGCTTCTCTTTTCTGAAGCGCTTTACGATGCAAAAACCATAGTCTGGAACGGCCCTCTTGGTGCGTTTGAGATGGATGCTTTCAGCAGGGGAACAATGGCTATGGTAAACAGCCTGGCAAATTCACATGCCCTGACGATAGTCGGCGGAGGGGATACGGATACCGCTGTGCACAAGGCCGGAGAGGCAGACCGGATAACATTTATTTCAACCGGAGGAGGAGCTTTTCTTGAGCTGCTTGAAGGAAAAACCCTGCCTGCTGTTGCCGCCCTTTTAAAAGCACAGCAGAAAAACGGATAGAGGGATACACGAATTTGTTGTAAAAAATCGTTCTTCTTTCGAGATTATTAAACAAGGAGAGAAAATTGCCGTTCTGGAGTGTAAGAGAATCTCTGAGTCAGGCAAACAGACTGAGGCGTTCTTATTATGAACTTCTGAGGGATGAGCTTGACCAGTACATGCTTCAATATGCCCTTGTCGATTCCTTCAACAATTTTTTAAGCAGGAATAAGAACTATCCTTTTGTTGAAAAACGGGAACTTAAACCCCGTGCCCGTGTATCCGATATAGAATATGAATCTCAAAACACCTTTCTTGTTATTTTTGTTGAAGATACCATTTCTGCGGATCATAAAAAATATATCAGAT
>CAZOEH010000262.1:0-4750 GCA_964578785.1 uncultured Desulfonema sp.
TGCCAGGGTTATCGAAGGCGGCATTATACGCTGCGGAGATAAAATCATCTTTGTTCTGCCTGAAACAAGTTTAATTCACTGGAAAAATAAAACAGAGTCTCCGGTCAACCATTTTTTGATAGGAGAAGAACCCTTATCTATCCGCATACAGGGAAAACCCTATTCTGTTGTCATGCGGACACCCGGTGATGAAATAGCCCATGTTGCCGGTTTTTGTCTGGGTGAAGGGATTATCGACTCTCCGGATGATTTAATTTCCATTGGTTTTTGTGACGGAACCGACACGAATGTTGTTACGGTGACTCTTACACCTTCCAGAAGAGAGATCGTTTCTGAAATTCTTGAAAGAAGAGGATTTGTGAGCCAGACCAGTTGCGGTTTATGCGGCAAAGAGCTGATACAGGACCTTTATCAGACCATAAAGCCTCTTACTGACGATTTATCAATAGATATTAATAAAGCCCTTTATTGCCTTGAATCCCTCCCGGATCATCAGCCTGTAAGGAAAGCTACACGTGCTTCCCATGCCGCGGCAATTTTCTCGTCCGAATGCGAGCTTTTATCGGTCGCCGAAGATGTGGGTCGCCACAACGCACTCGACAAGGCAATCGGAAAATTATTTCTCGGCAAAAAACTTTCACAGGCATCTTTACTGGTTCTTTCTTCCAGAGTAAGTTTCGAGCTCGTCCAGAAAGCGGCAAAAGCAAATATTCCTGTCTTGCTTGCCGCATCCCGGCCGACCGAACTGGCAGTTAAACTCGCCAGAGAAATAAACATGACAATCGCATGTCTTGCGAAAGATGGCGGGCTTTTTATTTACTGCGGGGAAAAAAGGCTGAAAAGAATCTTTTAGACGGCATCCACTGCCATGTCGAACGTGTATTTATCATGTAAAATCTACCTGCTTTCATTGACATTCCCGGCTGATTGTCTTAAACTATTTTTTTTGTTGTTTAATAAAGCGCATCAGTGAAACTATTAAATATTCATTTTTTTATTCGCGGCCTTTGTGTTTGAATTCAGACTTTTTATAGAAACCGCAGTTTGAGATTGCAGGGACAGGTGATCGACATAGAAATAATCAACACAATCAGAGAGATGACGAGGCATTCAGACCTTGCGCGGCAAGAGGGGAAATCCATTGCTTTTGTTCCCACAATGGGCTTTCTGCATGAAGGGCACCTTTCTCTCATGAAAAAAGGGCGTGAACTGGCCGATATACTAGTTGTAAGCATCTTCGTGAACCCAGCCCAGTTCGGTCCCAAAGAAGACCTGGCAACATATCCGAGGAATATAGAAAGAGATCTGGAACTTCTTAAAAAAGAGGGTGTTGACATAGCCTTTATACCTGATGCAAAAGAGATATATCCAAAAGATTTCCAGACTTATGTGGAGTTGAAAAACCTGCCTAATCACCTTTGCGGACTATCAAGGCCTGTTTTTTTCAGGGGAGTGGCAACTATTGTCGCAAAACTTTTCAATATTGTAAAACCGCACTATGCCGTTTTCGGTCTGAAGGATTTTCAGCAGCTTCTTGTAATTAAACAAATGGTTAAGGATCTCAATTTTAATATCGAAATCATAGGAGCGCCCATAATAAGAGAGAAGGACGGCCTTGCGATGAGTTCGCGGAACAGTTATCTGACTCCCGGACAAAGGATTCATGCCTTGATTTTATATAAATCTCTTAAAAAAGCTGGCGAAATTCTTAAAAACGGGGTAAGGGATTCGGCGAAAATAATTGAAGAGGCGACAAATCTCATAAACTCTTGTCCGGACACCTCAATAGATTACATAACAATCTGTGACCCGGAAACACTTGAAGATATAAAAATAGTCGAAAAGCCGGCACTTATGGCTCTTGCTGTAAAGGTCGGCGCTACAAGACTTATAGATAATATGATATTAAACCCGTAACGGCTTAAGTGCATATAAAAGATAGTGTGACTATAAAAGCCGTTATAGAAAAAGGAGACAATTGATGAGCAATGAACAATTCTTTTTTACATCCGAATCGGTAACCGAGGGACACCCCGACAAAGTCGCGGATGCCATATCCGATTCCATACTAGACGCTATCATGGAAAAAGACAGAAATTGCAGGGTAGCCTGTGAAACTCTCGTTACAACCGGACTCGCATTTATAGCGGGTGAAATAACAACCGAATGTTATGTCGATATGCCCCAGATAGTACGCGACACGATCCGTGAAATAGGCTACTCGTCATCCCAGATGGGATTCGACTGGAAAACATGCTCTGTCATTACAAGCATTGACCATCAGTCTCCGGATATAGCACAGGGTGTCAATATTGGCGAAGGACTCTTCAAGGAGCAGGGCGCTGGTGATCAGGGCCTCATGTTCGGATATGCTTCCGACGAAACCCCGGAATTAATGCCGATGCCGATAATGTATGCCCATAAACTTTGCCATCGTCTTGCTACTGTGAGAAAAAACGGGGCGCTTGATTTCCTGAGACCTGACGGAAAAACTCAGGTAACAATTGAATATGATAACGGCACTCCTAAAAGGGTCGAAGCAATCGTTATTGCCGCACAGCATAAACCGGATGTTTCTTACGATGATCTCCGGGAAGCCATCGTCGAAGAGGTCATTAAAAAGGTCATTCCCAAAAACATGATAGACGGCGACACAAGGTTCTATATAAACGCCACGGGCAGGTTCGTCATGGGGGGCCCTATGGCCGACTGCGGCCTTACAGGCCGGAAAATCATAGTCGACACTTACGGCGGGCAGGGAAGCCACGGCGGTGGATGCTTTTCAGGCAAAGACCCTTCCAAGGTGGACAGGAGCGCATCTTACATGGGAAGGCATATAGCGAAGAACATAGTGGCTTCCGGCATTGCGAAAAGATGCGAAATACAGATTGCCTACGTTATAGGTGTCGCAAAACCTGTATCGATAATGATCGACTTCAAGGGGACCGGCCTTGTTCCGAGGAAGCGGGTAACAGAAATTATAACAGAAGTTTTCGACTTAAGGCCTGCCGCAATTATTGAATACCTCGACCTGCTGAGACCTATATACAAGAAAACCGCGGCATATGGACATTTCGGCAGGAATGAACCGGAATTTTCATGGGAAAAAACAAACATGGCCGATACGCTGAGAGAAAAAGCCGGATTATAAAACAGGAGTAGAAGATGTTAAATTCAGTTAAAAAGAAAAAAGCGGAGAATTTTATGGAGCTTGATCTCTCGCTTCCTTATAAAGTAGCCGATATTTCACTTGCAGATCTTGGAATCAGGGAGATGGAATTGTCCGAAAAAGAGATGCCGGGACTCATGGCAACCCGTGAAAAATACGGCGCTAAAAAACCTCTCAAAGGATTAAAGGTCATGGGAAGCTTGCACATGACCATTCAGACTGCCATGCTTATAGATACTTTAAAAGCTCTCGGCGCGGATATCCGTTGGGCGACTTGCAATATTTTCTCCACACAGGATCATGCGGCGGCTGCAATTGCAAAGAAAAGGTCTGCAGCGGTCTTTGCATGGAAAGGCGAAACGCTGGAAGAATTCTGGTGGTGCACCGAACAGTCGCTTACTTGGCCTGACGGAACAGGACCTGATCTGATAGTGGATGACGGCGGAGATGCCACACTCTATGTTCACCAGGGAGTGATGATTGAAAAAGACCCGGCGCTTCTAAAAAAAGAGTATTCAAGTCCCGATATGAAGTGCCTTATTGAAAGACTTAAGAAGAGTTATGAAAGAGATCCGGATTTCTGGACCCGAATCTCAACGAAAATCCGCGGGGTTTCCGAAGAAACTACGACCGGAGTGCACAGACTTTATCATCTTGCGAAAAACGGGCAGCTTCTCTTTCCCGCGTTCAATGTAAACGATTCGGTGACCAAATCCAAATTCGACAACCTTTACGGCTGCAGAGAATCTCTTGCGGACGGAATAAAGCGCGCAACCGACATCATGATCGCCGGCAAAATGGTAGTCATCTGCGGTTACGGCGATGTAGGAAAAGGATGCGCACAATCAATGCGCGGATTCGGAGCCAGGGTAGTAATAACTGAAATCGACCCGATATGCGCTCTTCAGGCAGCCATGGAAGGATATGATGTTCTTACCATGAAGGAGGTTGCTTCCAAAGGTGATATATTCGTAACCGCAACGGGCTGCAGCGATGTAATAACCGGCGAACACATGGAGATGATGAAAGACGAAGCCATCATCTGCAATATAGGACATTTCGACAGCGAGGTAGAGACAAGTTATCTTATAAATACTCCGGGATGCAAAAAAATTCCCATCAAGCCGCAGGTTGACAAGTGGATATTAAAATCCGGTCGTTCCATAATTCTGCTTGCTGAAGGAAGGCTTGTAAACCTCGGGTGCGCAACAGGTCATCCGAGTTTTGTAATGAGCAGCAGCTTTACAAACCAGTGTCTCGCCCAGATAGAGCTTGCTACAAAAAAGCATGAAAAGAAGGTTTATACTCTTCCGAAAGCTCTTGATGAGGAGGTGGCCAGACTGCATCTTCCGAGGCTTGGCGCAAAACTTACAAAGCTTACAAAAGATCAGGCCGATTATCTCGGGCTATCTGTGAAAGGTCCGTTCAAGCCTGAATACTACCGTTACTAAGATATAATAGCTTTGCATGTCATGCCCTTTGGGGCTGGCACAGGTAATGGGTTTTGCCGTTTTACAGGAAATTTATACGAAACATAACAACGCCCCCTGATTGTCAATAAAGAGACACAGGCAGAGACGA
>CAZOEH010000263.1:0-4739 GCA_964578785.1 uncultured Desulfonema sp.
CAGCACGCCGATTTTTACCGGCTCGCCCGCAGCAGGTGACTGCGCTACGACCATCAAGACCGCAAAAAACATACTAATCGTCACTAATAATAGCTTTTTCATCTACTCCTCCTCTTTTCTGTAAAAAGATGTTTGGATGTATCACTGTTATGGGTGATGGCCACACAATAGGCCGCCCCGGCTAGTAATCGACTTGAAGTGTTTCATTCTATTCCGGCAAAGCCAGATCGATCAGTTCGGTCAGGTCATGCAGGGTCATAGCGCTGCCGATCCGCTTGGAACCCTCGGTAAGGTTGAAATAGCAAAAGGGGCAAATCGAAACCATTTTCTCGGCGCCGGTTTCCATGCCTTCCTGAATGCGCAACCCGGCATTTTTCCCGGCCCAGTCCGCAAATCCGGTCATAACGCCGCCGCCGCCGCCGCAACAATATGAATTGCCGCGAATTCGGTCCATCTCCACAAAACTAACCCCCGGAATCGCTTTGATAATTTCACGGGGCAAATCGTACAGACATTCGCTTTCATCAACGCCCACATAGGCGCCTTCCCAGAGCTCGCTGCCGTCCTTATCGATGCGGAACTTGTTAAGATGCCGGCCCGTGTGACAGGGATCATGATAGGTGACTTTCCACGGCAGCTCTTTTTCAAATTTGAGCTTGCCCTCTTTCAGCAACCGGTGCAGGTACTGAACGGTATGAAGGACTTCGATGCCATCCATCATCTGATTGTATTCCGAGGAGAGAATGTAATCCTTCTTGATGGCCCGAAAGCACCCGGCGCAGGAGGTTACAATCGTTTTGACTCCTTTTTCGGAATGAAGGGCTCTGAATGCTTCCAGGTTATTTGTTGCCACCCGCTTAAATTCTTCAGCATCTCCCACCCGCATGGCTGTCGACCCGCAGCAAACTTCGTTTTCCCCGAGAATACCGAAGTCAACACCCAATTTTTGAAAAATACGCGCCGTAGCCTGGGGAACCGCCTGGGCGATTTTGTTGAAGGCGCCGGTGCAACCCACATAAAAAAGCACTTCCGCCGGCTCTGTGTTGATATCTTTAATGGGTTTTTTGGCTTTCTTGAAGGGGCGCGTCCAGTCCAGGCGCACGCGACGGGGCCCCTGGTAGGGGTTGTTGTAGTTTTTCATGGACTGAACCAGATTTTTTTGCGCGGGCATCGGACCTGCGCCGCTTTTCACCGCCTCACGCCGCATGGCCTCGATAACCTCGGGGATATGCGGTTTGTAGTCCACCTGGCACTGGTTCTGGCAGCCGCCGCAGACCGTGCACTTATATACCGCCTCCAGAAATTCGGGATCATCGAAGGTGAGAGAGCCATCCGAAATACCGCGGGCAAAGGCTGCTTTCCCTTTGGACGAGTAATAACCCTCAAACCCGAATTCCGTTCCCGCCGGGCAGATGGGCCGGGTAAAGGGTGGCGGGCCGAAATCATAGGCCGCGCGACAGGTGCCGCAGGCCGTACAGCGCCAGAAATAATGCTCAAGATCTTTCAGCGAAGATATCTTCCATTCCATGTATCAATTCCTCCAATTCCTATCTTTTGATTTGCGCGCAACTGTTGCAAACCGGCACAAGCGTGCATTACCGCGGTACGTTAGATCGCCAATTTGCCGGGATTCATGATGTCGTTCGGGTCCAGCATTCGCTTTACCCGCCTTAACAACATCAGGTATCCCGGATGGGCGCGTTTATTGATCTCATTGCCGAAATCCACCGGCGGCTTGTAAGGAATACCGCCATGATCCAGATCGATTTTCAAGCATTCCACAATCGCGCGGCGCGCATTTTCCGTTTCGTCCGCGCTCTGCTTGTTAAAGGGAATCATCGCCCGCAGCATGCCGTAATGCACACCCCGGTACATGCTCATGCGAACCGAGGGGGACAGGTTGTGGCCGATCAGTACTTTTTTCCATTCAGTGTAAACCGGAGCCCATTTGTTGGCGGGCGTGAAGGTGCCCGGCCACGAAATACCGGCCCCGGCCATCTTGCAGTAGTTTTTCGTGGAGCCGACGATCTGGCTGGGCAGCTGAGTTCTGGCCCGAAGGGCTTCTTCCGGATATTGGGTGACTTTCAGCGATGTGCCTTTTTTCTTCTCTTCATCCACAACCATCTGCCAGATTTCTTCCCGCGCCTCTTTTTCTTTTTGCGTAAAGGAGTTGGTGTTGGCAAAGCTGAACCATTCGGGTTTATCGTCCGGTTTTTCGCGATACGGGTAAGGAATCGGCACCTGGGCCAGCCACCAGGAAACGGCCGTCAAATCATCGCAGATCTCGTAATTGCTTAAGTTAAGCATATAAGAGTACATATCCTCGACAGTGTCGCAGGAGACCGTAAACACCTTCAAAAACGGTGGAATGGGATGGACGCCGATGCCGAGCTTCGTCACGATTCCCGTTTCCCCCAGCCAGCCCTTGAACAACCCGTCCAGCTTGGGCAAAGGGAGCGTGCTGTGCCAGGCATCTTCAACAATGGCGCATGATCCGACGCGCACCAGTTCGCCCGTGGGAAGCACGACTTCCATGCTCGTAATCTCCTGGCTGTTGAGCCCGTAACGGGCATTCAGCCCCCCGATGCCGTGGTTGATGGCGCACGAGGAAACCGATGCGGATGGTGGTCCCACGGGCCAGCCGAAGCGCAGTTTGTGAGTATAAAGGGCTTCGGCGAGCTGGCCGTGAGAGACACCCGGCTCGATGACCGCATAATGGGATTCGGGGTCGATCTTGACGATTTTGTTCATCTTCTTTAAATCGAGAAGAATGCCCCCCCTCTCCGGAATACAGAGCCCGCCGATGTTGGTGCCGGCGGTATAGGGAATCACCGGTATTTTTTCCAGGTTGGCAAAGCGCATGATTTCCTGAATTTGCTCAACGGTCTCTGCCATGACCACATAGTCCGGCAATTTGGGCTTTACAAACGACATGTCATAGGAATAGGCGTATCGGATGTGTTTGGCCGCAGTGGCGTTTTTTTCGCCCACGATTTCACGCAGCTTTTTTGTGATTCGTGGATCAACTTTTGACTCTTTTGGTATTTCGGTCATTTAATTCCTCCTGATAGTTACTTAGGCAATCAAAAATATCCCGAGATTCAAGCTACAACCTGATAAGCACATTCAGATATTTTTGAAAGAACAACCCGATGCACTAGCCTGTGTCTTACTATTCTAAAAATTTTCGGGGTGAGTTTTTCCAAACATTAAATAATCATCAGCTATCTGTATCCGATTTTAAAATGCCTGTTTCCGTTAAAACTATATTGCCGTTTTTACAGGCCAGCATTCCCGTTTCCACCTCGATGATATGCCGAAGCATCTCTTTACTGGCTTTATCGGGATCACGTTCGCTCAAGGCTCCGACTATTTTCTTATGGCCGTCGCAGACCATCATCAAAAAGGCGTGGTTCATTTGCAACATGCGTTTAACATTTATCAAGGCAGTCTGGACACTTTCAACAATGAGACTAATGACGGTGTTTTCAGTGATATCAACGATCTTTTTATGAAAAGCGCAGTCAAGATCACTCATGAATTTTTCACCATCCACCTCTTTCTCCATCTCTGAAATATTATTTTTCAGATAATCGATATCATTGTCCGTGATTTTTAAAGCGCAGATTTTAACAACTTCCGGTTCAAGAAAGGTTCGAATCTGGGTATATTCGCGAATACTGGGATTTTGAAAGAAAAAATAATTTACAAGACCGTCTTTTATCGTTTTCAGATCGACTTCCCTGACAAATGCGCCACCGGACATACCTTGTTTTATTTCCAGCAGCCCGTAGGCTTCAAGAACACGATATGCTTCCCTTAGAGACGACTTGCTGACGCCAAATTTCATGGCAAGATCTTTTTCAGACGGGAGTCGGTCTCCAATTTTTAATTCTCCCCTCAAAATGGCGCCGCGTATCTGATGAACAATATTTTCCGATATCCTGTTAGATTTTACAGTATCAAAAATATCTTTCATATCGAGCATCTTTCCCCCTAAATCTAAGTTACTCTCTCTGATTTTCATGAATTGGGTTCATTAAATTACATATATTTTTATCCGAGTCAAGAAATATTTTAATATTTTAATTATCAGATGTTTTAAAATATATTATTGACTTTTGTTTTTGCCTTGGATAATGAGAAACTGAGTCATCATTCTTAATGGGAGTTCTTAATGGGAGTTTTATTCGTTTATGAAAAGCTCATAATCCGAATCAAATTAAATGTTTAAGTGAGGTAGTCAAATGGAAATTAAAATTGATGCACTAAAATGTATAAATTGCATGGCCTGTGAAATGGCTTGCAGTTACCACAGAGACGATGGCTTTGCCTTCCTCTCCGCCTGTATTGTTGTTTATCGAGCCAGGGAAAAACAGGATTACTTTGGTGTTCTTCTTAAAGAAGAGGAATTTCTAAAGGTTGCCCGCCCGGAAGGACTTGAGGTTAATAGAATCGGGGAAGCGGCAGACCCGAACAAGAAAGCAGATGCTTCAGTCAAGCCCATGCTCCTGAGGGAAGGATGTGACCTTTGTGAAGATATGGATGATTACGGGCCGATGTGCATAGCGATTTGTCCTGTAGATGCAATTACAATGGAATAGATAAGGAAAACTAATATGGAATATTTATCAGCCGATAAGATCATTGTCATTGACTTAGCAACATCTGAAATTAAAGAGACAGCACTGGATGAATCTCTTGTCAGTGAAAAAATAGGTGGAGCCGGAATAACCAAA
>CAZOEH010000264.1:0-4511 GCA_964578785.1 uncultured Desulfonema sp.
CACTGTAAGCCCTGTTGATACCTTTGAAGCGCTCGAAACCGAGCCCACCCTTAGCGGAAATATAATCGCGGCCTATGTAACTGAGGATGCCGCGGTTGATCCGTTCAGGCTTTCACTGGAAAATATTTCTCATGCAGTCCGGCTCGGGGCAACCCTGATGTGCCATACCAGTGTAACCGGATTTACCATGATAAGGAACCGCATTCAGTCCGTAAATCTTTTGAATACTCAAACCGGCGAAACCCTTGCCGTTAAAGCGGACCATGTGGTCAATGCGGCAGGAGCATGGGCAGGCGAAACCGCGGTTCTTGCCGGAATAAATCTTCCTATGGTCTATTCAAAGGGAACCCTTATCATTACACATCAGCGAATAGCCAGGCGGGTAATCAACAGGCTGCGCCCGGCAACCGATGGCGATATAGTTGCTCCCGGCGGAACGGTGTCAATTGCAGGCACAACATCCGTCCCGGTTCATGACCTCGGCAGCCTGCATCCGACGGCGGATGAGGTGGATCTGATTATTAGAGAATCATCCGCTATGATCCCTGAACTGAAAAATTCAACATTTATCCGGGCATTCTCCGGCGTTCGGCCCCTCATCAGCTCTCAGGATAATTCTGAGGGACGCGATCTCAGCCGCGGCCATGTACTTATCGATCATGCCGCGGACGGAGTTGAAAACTTTATCACTATAACAGGCGGTAAACTGACGACATACCGTCTCATGGCCGAAAAGACCGCCGATCTGGTCTGCAGCCACATGAATATTTCACGGGCCTGCCAGACGCGGACCCTGCAGCTGCCTGCCCATGACGCCTGTCGCTGGAGCGAACCGGGGCTTTCGCCGCGATACTGGCTTAAAACACGTAAGCCCGGCGATTTACTGCTTTGCGAGTGTGAAATGGTGCCCGTAAGCGCCATCGACTGCATCCTTGAATCGATGCAAGATCAAGCGGTTCCGCCGGGACTCAGGTCTCTCGGGATAAGGAGCCGCATTGGAAAGGGACCGTGCCAGGGCGCATATTGCAGCATCCGGACGATTGCATATCTCTATGAGAAGGGAGTGTTTAAAGGAGATCAGGGGCTTGCCGATATGATCGCCTTTCTCCGTGAACGGTGGAAAGGGATGCATCCGGTCTTATGGGGAGAGCGGCTCATGCATGCTGAACTCCAGGAAGCCATTCATTGCGGATTGTTTGAAACGGAGCTGCAGAAATGAAAATAACCGCCGACTCCGCTGCATCAAATCCGGATATAGACACATATGATCTTGCCGTTATAGGCACAGGCATGACTGGTATGGCGGCATCCCTTATTGCGGCAGAAAGCGGCCTCTCCGTGGCCCAGGCCGGCCTGACCGGTGAAATACTTTTTTCAAGCGGATTTTTCGATTTCCTTGCCATCCATCCCGTCCGGGAAAAACGGTACTGGACAAATCCGTGGGAGGCCGTTCATGCTATGGTTCAGGATAATCCCGGGCATCCATACGCCCGGATATCCGCTCAAACAATGCGTCGTGCGTGGGATGCCATGCTCTCCTTCCTTGAACGCGAAGGACTGCCGTATTACCGGGAACCGAAGGAAAACTCCCGCATGATTACCAGCCAGGGAACCATTAAATCAACCTATTGTCTTCCGCTGACCATGCAGTCCGGAGCAAACGGTCTGAAAGAGAACCTGCCCTGTCTTATAGCCAATTTTCACGGTATGCGTGAATTCAGCGCCGTTCAGATCGCGGAAAACCTGCGCAGCCAATGGAGCGGCATCCGGACGCTCCGGGTTCACTTCCCCGGAACAGACGGCCTGACCGAACTCTATCCGGAACAGATGGCGCGGGCGCTTGAGTTGCCTCTGAACCGCGAAAAGCTGACAATGCTGATAAAACCTCATATAAAAGAGGTTAAGATTATCGGACTCCCGGCTGTTCTGGGAATAGATAAAAGTCTTCAGGCAACAAACGATTTATCGGAAAGACTCGGCCTCCCGGTATTTGAAATTCCGACAATTCCGCCGTCCGTTCCCGGCATCCGCCTCAAAGAAACATTTGAAAGAGCTCTGCCTCAAATCGGAGTAAGGCAATTTCTTCAGAAGCGGGTGCTGAGGGTGCACTCTGAACCGGATGGTCTTTTCAGGATCGATATCGGCTCGGTGAGCCCTGAACATATGATAAAAGCCCATGCGGTGATACTTGCCACAGGACGCTTCTTCGGCGGCGGACTTTATGCGGAACGTGACGGCATCCGGGAAACCATCATGGGTCTTGATGTCGTCCAGCCGGCATCCCGCACGGAATGGCACCGGGAAGATTTCTTTGACCCGTCAGGCCATCCCATCAATCATGCCGGGCTCGAAACGGATGGCCTGTTTCGCCCCCTTGATGCTTCGGGACATCCGGCATATCCCAATCTCTTTGCCGCAGGATCGATTCTTGCCCATCAGGACTGGATCAGATCCAAATCAGGCGTGGGGCTTGCCATATGTTCCGCCGCTGCGGCGGTTGAATCCTGTATCTATCTCAGAGAAGGAAATAGATGATGCTCCCTTTTTCCGTGTTCCCGGAAAATCTTAAAAGGAATATCGGATATGTGCTGACCGATATCGACGATACGCTGACCAGTAACGGCAAGCTTCCGGCAGCGGTTTTCACGGCAATGGAAGGTTTAAAAAAGGCGGGAATACGCATTGTACCCATCACAGGCCGTCCTGCAGGGTGGTGCGATCATATAGCCCGCATGTGGCCGGTAGACGGGCTTGTCGGTGAAAACGGCGCATTTTATTTCAGTTATGACGGAACCCGGAAAATAATGCTCCGCAGATACTGGAAACCGGCAAATGACCGGAAAAATGACCGGAAAAAACTTGATAAAATCAAACATGAAATTCTGAAAAAAATCCCGGGAAGCGCCGTAGCATCGGATCAGGCTTATCGTGAAGCCGATCTCGCCATCGATTATTGCGAAGATGTCCCGCCTCTCTCGATGAAAGAAGCTGAAGAAATCGCGGAATGCTTCCATGCGTCCGGCGCGCATGCGAAAATAAGTTCGATCCATGTCAACGGCTGGTTCGGAGATTACGACAAACTGGCCATGACACGCCTCTTCTTTGAAGAAGTATTTAATGAAGACCTTGAATCCGTCAGAGATCAGGTTATTTTTACCGGGGATTCGCCTAATGATGCGCCTATGTTCGGATATTTTCCAAACTCTGTCGGCGTGGCCAATGTGATCCATTTCAGGGGAAAGATGACCAATGAGCCTGCCTGGGTCACGGAAAAAGAAGGGGGGCATGGTTTTGCCGAGATGGTGGAAACGCTTCTTTTCCGCCACTCCTCTATATGACCTGTTAGAGATCTTCTGATGACACACCGTTTAAGCCCGGCGGTGCATATGAGCGCCTGCGATCCGATGGATTCATAACTGCAGCTTCGTTGACGGCGGCAGATCCGCATCCATTAAATCCGTGCAGCTTCGGAGGATTTATTACAAGCTCCCGCTTATTCAGGCAGAACTATGCATTTTTGCGGATTCAGATATAGGTATATTTCATGTCCTTCTTCCTGCGGGAGTTGATGCGGAGCCTGCACCCTGATTGTTGTTCCTTTTATATCAATGAAAAGAAAAAGAAAGTTTCCGAGGTATGCTTTATTGGCAATGGTACCCTTAAAGATATTTTCCTTGGATTGAGGCGGTTCTGCGAATACCTCCACATCCTCGGGGCGGATCGACGCATAGACTTTTTGGCCCGGTGTCGTCACATCGCTGCCTGTTGACCTGCACAAAAGCTTATCGCTGAATTCCGTACGCACATAAACATCCTTTGTGCCTGGAAGAACCTGAACCACGTCTCCCGGAATGAAATTCATGGCTCCGATAAAATCGGCTACAAACCTGTTAGCGGGCTTTTCGTATATTTCATGAGGATGGCCGATCTGAACAATGTTTCCCTTTTCCATAACTACGACCCTATCCGAGATAACCATCGCTTCCGCCTGGTCGTGGGTTACATAGACCGAAGTAATACCCATACGTTTAACCAGGCTTTTGATTTCAAATCTCATTTTTTCCCTTAGCTTGGCATCCAGGTTGCTCAGAGGTTCATCCAGAAGCAATACTTTGGGATTACTTATGAGAGCCCGCGCTAGAGCGACTCTCTGCTGCTGCCCGCCGCTCAACTGCCCCGGATATCGGTCTTCCAGGCCCTGCAAGCCAACCAATTCCAATACAGCTTTGGCCTTTTCCTTAATGTTCTGTCTGGATATCTTCTGAAGTTTCAGGCCATACACTATGTTGCTGTAAACCTTCATGTGCGGCCATACCGCATAATTCTGGAACATCATGCCGATTCCTCTTTTTGCAGGCTGGACAAACCCTTCTGAAATCATCGATTTGCCGTCAATGATTATGTCGCCTTCCTCAGGCTTTTCAAGTCCGGCAATGCAGCGAAGGGTAGTTGTTTTGCCGCATCCGCTGGGTCCGAGGAGGGTCAGCAGCTCCCCTTCATTTACTTCAAGA
>CAZOEH010000264.1:4521-4730 GCA_964578785.1 uncultured Desulfonema sp.
GATTTATGCGGTTGACAGCTGTTACTTTTTTATACTGCTTGAACAGGTTTCGGATCTCAATAAATGCCATTAAATATGTCTCCTTAATTCACCAATTTCTATACCTTTGCATAACTGTTATCTGTGTCTGACATGGGTGTGGGCGATACGTTCCGCCTGAAGATCATCTTCCCTCGCCGGGCCCCCAGGCGGCTTTGAGGATACCTCCG
>CAZOEH010000265.1:0-4720 GCA_964578785.1 uncultured Desulfonema sp.
CCGCGCAATCCCTTGATTTTCTTGAGCTTGCCCAAAATTGCCTATTTCCGAATTGAAAACTCACTTGTGTCCAAAATTAGTTTTCGGATAGACACTATAATGAAAATTAAAATCCTCCCTGAAATTATTTCAAACAAAATTGCCGCCGGCGAGGTTGTCGAACGGCCTTCTTCCGTTGTCAAAGAGCTTGTGGAAAATGCGCTCGATGCCGGAAGCACGCAGATTCTTATTGAGATAGAGAAAGGCGGAAAGTCTCTTATAAGGGTTTCGGATAACGGCGCCGGAATGGGCCGGGATGACGCCTTGCTGTCAATTGAGAGATACGCCACAAGCAAAATATCAAAAGACGAAGATCTTTTTTCAATAAGCACATTCGGGTTCCGGGGGGAAGCAATCCCGAGCATTGCTTCGGTTTCCCGGTTTTCTCTTGTTACAAAGGATAAGACAGCCGAAGCCGGAATAGAAATAAGGATTGACGGGGGCAGGATCGTGTCGGTTGCGGACAAGGGCGCGCCCACCGGCACAATGGTCACCGTAAAAGATCTTTTTTTTAACACCCCTGCAAGGCGTAAATTCCTGAAATCGACTGATACCGAGGCGGGGCATATAGCCGACATTGTTGCAAGCATGGCGCTTGGCCATACGGGCGTTCAGTTCAGGCTGCTTTTTAACGGGAAAACTGTTTATAACCTGCTTTCCGCGCCTGATTCAGCCCGGAGGGCGGAGGATATTTTAGGGAAAGATACAAGAAGCAGTCTTTACAGGCTCGGCTTTTCATCATGCGATATCTCCGTTTCCGGCTGGATATCATCTCCTATGATAAAGCGTGCCACAACACGCGGAATATATATATATGTAAACGGGCGGTTCGTCCGTGACAAGATCGTTCAGCACGCGCTTTTTGAAGGTTATGCGGCAAGGCTGATTAAGGGAGAGTTTCCGGTTTCGGTGATTTTCATAAATCTTCCGTATGATCAGGTGGATGTTAATGTCCATCCGGCAAAACGGGAAGTCCGCTTTTCCGACCAGAATAAGGTGCATGATGCTGTGAGGGCGGCTGTAAAAAATGCCCTTGATCTTCTAGACCCTTATAAAAAAACCGGCTGGGGAAATTCTGAGAAAAAGCAGGCCGGTAAAGCATCGGGTGTTTCCGAACCGCAGGTTTTTTTTAAATCTGCCGGTGGATCCGGTTCCACAATTCCTGCTCATGAGAAATCTTTCGAAGAAAAGCGGTCTCCGGATGTTCAGTCTGATTTGTGGGAAAAGAAGCATTTCAAGGATTTAAGGATCCTGGGACAGCTTCACGGAACATATATAATCTGTGAGTCAGATGAGGGAATTTTACTCATAGACCAGCACGCGGCCCATGAGCGTATACTTTATGAAGAGATTAAAACCGGAATCGGGGGGACAAAAGCACATCAATCACAAAAACTTCTTGTGCCCGAAATAATAGAGTTCGGATACAGAGAGGCGGGCATCTTCGAAAAACTGACGCCCGATTTTATCAAGGCGGGAATCGAGGTTGAGCCGTTTGGCGGCAATGCATTTACGGTAAAGTCCGTGCCTGTCTTTATGTCCGGCAAAGATATCAGGTCGGCTGTTACTGAAATTGTGGAAAAAATAATTGAAACGGGTTTTGCGCCCGGGATTCAAAAGGCTTCGGATGAAGTTTTGAAGCTTGTGGCGTGCCACGGGGCGATAAGAGCCAATCAGAACCTTTCGGAGAAAGAGATAAGAACTCTGGTGGATCAGCTTGACGGCTGCGCGATGCCGTCTCATTGTCCGCACGGCCGACCGACCTGGATAAATTTTACTATAAATGAGCTTGAAAAATTCTTCAAGAGAATCGGATAAAAATACCGGATAGTATAAGAATTTTTATTTTGGACGCAGATGAACGCAGAAATTTAGGCTGAAGGCTGTTAGGCTATAGGCTATTAGCTAACAGCCTTCAGCCTAATAGCCTATCTATCTGCGTGTATCGGCGCAAATCAGCGTCCTGATTTAACTTTTTACGAATCCGTCTCGGTTGATTAAAATGTTTGATTTTAAAGTGATTTCCGAATCGAAAAAGAGCCGGGCGCGGGCCGGAATTATGAAGACATCTCATGGGGTTGTCGAAACACCCGTGTTTATGCCGGTCGGGACTCTTGCATCCGTAAAATCGATTTCTCCCGAAGAGATCGCAGGCGCAGGCGCAAGTATAATTCTTGGGAATACATACCATTTATATTTGAGGCCCGGCTGTGATGTTATCAGTCTCTTTTCAGGTCTGCACGGATTCATGAACTGGAGCGGACCAATTTTGACAGACAGCGGAGGATTCCAGGTCTTTTCACTGGCAAAACTGTCGAAGATAACCGCCGAGGGATACACATTCCAGTCTCATATAGACGGTTCAAGCCATATCCTTACGCCGGAGAAAGCTGTTGAGGTTCAGATTTCCCTGGGCTCTGATATCATGATGTGTCTTGACCAGTGCATACAGTATCCCGCTGAAAAAAAAGAGGCTGAATCTGCGCTTGAGCTCACGACCGCATGGGCGAAAAGATGCAAAAACAGATGGGAAGAAAGAGGCGAAAATAAAAATGCCCTTTTTGGGATTATTCAGGGCGGCATGTTTAAGGATCTTAGGGAAAAATCTGCGGCAGATCTTGTTGAAACAGGGTTTTCAGGTTATGCGCTGGGAGGATTAAGTGTTGGAGAACCTGTTGAAATAATGCTTGAAATTGCTGATTTCGCGCTTCCGAAGCTCCCCGATGAAAAACCGAAATATATTATGGGGGTCGGAACACCGGAGAATCTTGTTGAGCTTGTTTCACTTGGCGCCGATATGTTTGACTGTGTCCTCCCTACGAGAAATGCGAGAAACGGTCAGATGTTTACGGCCGGCGGCACAATCAATATTTGTAATTCACAGTATAAATATGATACGGCTCCTGTTGAAGAAGGATGCATTTGCTATACATGCCGGAATTATTCGCGCGCATATTTGAGACATCTTTTCATGGCGAAGGAACTTCTTGCCTATCGCCTGAATACAATTCATAATGTTTATTATTATACCAAACTCATGAGGGATATGAGGATGGCGATATCAGAAGATGCGTTTGAGGTGTTCAAAAAGGAATTTTACAGAAGAAGGCGTGAGGCGGGAAGCATAAATACCGAACATCGAACATAGAATATGGGAGTTCGAAGTACAATGTACGAAATTCGAAAGACAGGGAGGCATCATGAAAGAACTGGTGGAAGAGGCAATAAAAAAAATCAGACCCATGCTTCAGAAAGATGGCGGTGATGTGGAACTTGTTGATGTAGTTGAAGGTGTAGTCAAGGTGCGTCTGAAAGGCGCGTGCGCAGGGTGTCCCATGTCACAGATGACATTAAAAAACGGAATTGAAAGATTTTTGAAGCAGGAGATTCCGGGTGTGAAATCTGTGGTATCTGCCTGAGAGGAATCATAAAATGAATCACACAAAGACACAGAGCGTGATTAGTTAATTGTGGATCGAATAACGAACTGCGGGCCGCCGAATTCGAAGTGCGATATTCGAAATTCGAAGTTCGAGTCAAAGGAGTTTTAAACAAATGTCTGTAGCAAAAAATATCGAGAATATTATTTCAAAATCATCCTGGATAAGAAAAATGTTTGAGGAAGGCACCCGCCTTAAAGCCGAGCACGGGGAAAAAAATGTTTTTGATTTCAGCCTCGGCAATCCTAACGTGCAGCCTCCTGAAAAATTCAGGAAAGTGCTTTTGGATACGGTGAAATCTCTGGGCAGCGGGGATCATGCCTATATGCCGAATACGGGTTATCCGCATGTCCGCAAGGCTGTGGCTGCCTATCTTTCCGTAGAACAGGGGGCTCCCGTAACGGAGAACGAAATTATAATGACCTGCGGCGCCGCCGGAGCTCTTAATATCATCTTAAAAACCATACTGGATCCGGGAGATGAGGTTGTCACTCCGGCTCCTTGTTTTGTTGAATACGGCTTTTATGCTTCAAACCACGGCGGAGTTTTGAAGACGGTTCCTACCAACAAAGATTTTTCGCTGGATATGAAAGCTTTTTCCTCGGCTGTTACCGAAAAGACAAAGGCTGTATTGATTAATTCCCCGAACAATCCGACAGGTCAGATATATTCCGAAGAAAGTCTTTCTCAGCTCGGGAAGCTTTTGACTGAAAAGGGGAGAAAGTTCGGAAAGACAATTTATCTTTTATCTGATGAGCCTTACCGGAAGATAGCCTATGACGGTGTAAAAATACCGGGCATTTTTAACTGCTACAATGAAACGATAATCGCCACCTCCTATTCGAAGGACATATCAATTCCGGGGGAAAGGATAGGCTTTGCGGCGGTTAATCCTGCCGCAACCCATAGGAACGCGCTCCTCGGCGGAATGGCGCTTGCAAACAGGATACTTGGTTTTGTAAATGCTCCCGCGCTCATGCAGCGTGTTATTGCATCGGTGCAGGGGGAGAGCGTTGATGTCTCGGAATACGCGAGAAAAAGAGATCTGCTGTGCAACGGGCTTGCGGAATTCGGATACAAGTTCATAAAGCCGCCCGGGGCCTTTTATCTATTTCCCGAAACTCCCATTGAAGATGATGTCAGGTTTGTAAGAGCTCTGCAGGAAGAGCTGATCCTGGTTGTTCCCGGCAGCGGATTCATGAGCCCCGGCCATTTCAGGATAGCTTTCTGCGTTGATGATG
>CAZOEH010000266.1:0-4718 GCA_964578785.1 uncultured Desulfonema sp.
CCGACATCCACGATAAAATTTATTTCCCCCCTGTAAAGCCATACCCCTATAAAGTTTTCGAACCCCGGCGCAACGGGCGGAAGAGTTATGAGGAACAGGTTGTCGGAATATTTTTTGATATTACAGTTCAACAATAAAACCTTTCATCGGCCTTTTTTACCGTAGCGCTTCAGCAATTCAAATATTGCATTTGCGCCGAAAGCCACCGCTTCTTTGGGTATCCGTTCATCCGCGGAATGTATCGTATCAAGAAATTTGAATCCTTCAGGCAGATTCATCGGAAGAAATCCGTAAGTTTGAATTCCGAGGCGTGAAAAATGCCGGCCGTCGGTGATCCCGGGCATGAGAAGCGGCATGGGTATCCCGCCCGGATCTGATTCCCGAAGAATGTCGGCCAGTGTATCAAATAAACCTGTGTCCGGTTCAGCCTGACCGGGTTCATATCTTAACAACTCGATTTCAAAATCTATGCCCGTAATCTTCCGCAATTCCGCCAGCATGTCATCCGATGTAAAACCTGGCAACAGCCTGCCGTCGATATGAAGAGTGATTTCGCCCGGAATTACGTTGATTTTCTCTCCTCCTTTAACGATTGTTGCATTCACGGTGTTACGAAATAACGGCTCAAGATTTTTCCCCGTATCTCCGAGCTTTTTAAGAACAGCATCCGTCATGAAGGGATTTAAGAGCCGGCGGAGCATCATACCTTTTAGAAAAGGCAGATTTGCCGCAATGGTTTCTATCATCTTTCTCGTTACAGGAGTTATATGCACCGGCAATCTGTTATTATCTATACCGCTTATGAAACCCGCAAGTCTCGACATTGATCCGCCGCGCATCGGCATGGAACCGTGTCCTCCCGGGCCTCTGAAAGTTGCCTTCATCCAGCAGGCGTGCTTTTCCGCAATCTGAATGGGATAAAATTTTTTATTTCCCATATACAGCGGATATCCGCCGAATTCACCGACAGCATAACGGACTTCCGCAAATTGTTCCGGATGATTTTCCACCAGATATTTTGCTCCGATATCGCCGCCTGCCTCCTCATCGCTTAAAACGGCAAGCACCAGATCCCCTTCGGGAAGAAGATTTTCGGCTTTTGCCCGCATGACAGCAGAAAGCATCATGGCCAGACCGCCCTTCATGTCTAGCGCTCCGCGACCCCAGATATATCCGTCAACATCTTTTGCCCCGAAAGGAGGATGTGTCCATTCCTGAAAAGCTGTCGTTACGACATCCGCGTGGCCGTAAAGTAAAAGCGGCGGCGCATTTCCGCTCCCCTTAAGACGGGTAATCAGGTTGGGACGGTCAGGTTCTGCGGCAAAAATGGCGGTTTCAAATCCGGCTTCAGTCAGTAAATCATTTATATAACTTATGCAGGCGGCTTCGTTTCCGGGCGGATTGGTTGTGTCAAAACGGATGAGAGCCTGCAGCAGTTCCGCGGGGTGTTCGTATATCCCTGAGTAGGAGCCTGGCATGGGCATTCTCACCTCATATGACACTGCTTAAAGGCTTTTACTTTCAATAACACATCACTTCATTATCTTCTTCAATAATTACCGGAGTAATTGAATGAATTCTACATAACAGCATGCATAATGTCAATTACACGGATATCCGCTCTCATTTTATCTTTTTTATTTTAAAGGCGGCCCGGCCTTTCTGAGAGAATGGTTTGATGAGTTTAAGATAAAAACATTTGAGCTTCTTAAAACAACCACTAACGGCCCTTATTTACATCTTAAAAAAGAATGTGCTACTTCACTTTGCAGGTAGAAATTTTCAGGAGAGTGTACAGCGGGCAGAATCCTATGAAACTTGTCGCTGCGAAGATTAGCGCTATAACAATTAAAATAATTCCGAAAATGCCCGGAATTATTCCGGTCAGATAAAGAACTGTTATAACTACAGCCAGCGCCAGTCTTATGACCCGGTCAATCGAACCCATATTCTGTTTCATCAGCCGCCTCCTATTTCATATAAGATAAAAAATCTGATTCTGCAGAAAGGCTTTTTTAATTAAGATTCTTTTTTATTTTCAGTCCATACAAATGTTGCAGGAGAAACTGAATTATGCACTCTGTTATATGCGTGTTTCTTTAATTCATCTGCATTGCAGATTCGATTTCGCGGATTTCTTTCAATATATCCTGTTTTTCTTCATCAGAAACAAAATCCCGGAAAAGACGCATTCTGAGCGCAAGCAGCGTCATTTCCTGCCTGTAATCGAGACAGGAATATTTATCTTTATTTTCTTCTCCCATAATTGCCGCATCAGACACGGCCTGCCTTTTTCATCGATTCCCTGAAGACCCTGTAGAAAAATTCGTGGTCGGTAACGCCCCGGCTGAATATCTTTCCGAAGTCATCCATGTTCTTGGTGTTTATTATGATGTTGACACTTTTTTGAAACGCCGTCATGTTGTCCATGGTGCGGAATCTTTCGCTTATCAGCGCCACGAATATGTTGCGCCGCGTAGACATGGGCATTCGTTCAAGATTCACCATGACCGGGTTTGCGTCAGGATTGGGATTGTCGAATTTCTCGTTCAGCACGATTGCGTCATAATTATGATATCGCATCTTCTTTAGAACATCTCTTCCGTTTCTGGCCTCGGTAATACTGTATTCCATGAGATGCAGGGCTTCAAAAATCCGTTTTTTAAATTCAAGATTGGATTCGCAGACAAGGGCTGTTTTTCCTTCTTCTTCGACAAAATCAAAAGGCTTATCTGAAGCATCGTAAGAATCGGAAGTCGGAGCCTCATCGAAGGAGAATTCTGATTTCCGCGCAGGCTCGGCCGGCTGTTCCTCTTCTTTCGGAATCTGCTCCCCGGCTTTTGGTGAGTTGTTTATTGGTATCCTGTTTTTACATTTAGGGCACGGAATAGATTCCAGTCCCGCCGGAATTTTTTCATCCGGGACCCTGAACTTGCTGTTGCATTTATCGCAGACGATTTCCATAATACCTTTATAATACCTCCCTACCGCTTTTTCGCGTCTTTCCCTTCTTTTCCGTAACCACGGTCAATCTCGAGCTTGTCGATATCGGTTGTCTTTTCCCCCCTTGAGCTTTTAACCGAATCGATTCCACGGCCGACTATACCTTTGTGCGAAGCATAGGAAAGCGCCGTTTCCTCGGTGATGAGTCCTCTGTCGAAAAGACCAACAAAGTAATCGTCAAACGTTGTCATTCCGAAGGCCCTTCCAGCCTGCATGATATCGTAATATGTTTTTCCTTCGGATTCGCCGTTTAAAATAACATCTTTTACCCGCAAGCTTGTTCTGAGAATTTCAAATGAAGCCACACGCCCGCCCCCGACTTTGGGAAGCAGCCTCTGGCAAACTACCCAGCGGAGGGTATCGGCCAAACGTATTCTTACCTGGTTTTCTTCCTCAGTGCTGAACATGCCGAGTATGCGGTTTATTGTCTGGCCTGCATCAACTGTATGAAGCGTCGTAACTACCAGATGCCCTGTTTCGGCGGCATTCAATCCTATTTCAACCGTTTCCCGGTCTCTCATTTCGCCTACAAGTATGACTTTTGGGGCCTGTCTTAATGCAGCCCTCAAACCGTTTGCAAATGTGTCGAAATCGATTCCTAATTCACGCTGATTGAATGTGGATTTTTTATGAGGATGCTGGTATTCGACCGGATCTTCAAGCGTTACGACATGAACAGACTCGGATTCATTTATTTCATCCAGGACTGCGGCAAGAGAGGTTGATTTGCCCGAGCCGGTCGCTCCTGTTACAAAAATAATGCCGTTTTTTTCCTTTGCTATCTGATGGAAAACACCGGGCAGATTCATACCTGTCACGGTCGGAACTTTCGATTCGAGTTTTCTTAAAACTATCGAATAATTTCCGGACTGGGAAAATACATTTACCCTGAAACGGGCCTTGCCCGGAAGAGTGTATGACAGGTCGCATGATCCCTCTCTTAACAATGTTTCAGTCAGGCGGCGTTCCTGGTTTACCAGGTTTAATGCAAAGATTTCAGTCTGGAAAGGGGTTAAAAATTCAAATTTAGGACTCATCTCAATACCGACAAGTTGTCCCGAGCTTTCAACCTGCATCGGTTTTCCTACAGTAAAGTTGAGATCGGATACATCTTTATGGGCATCGAGCATTCTTGTCAGGATATGATCTATCTCTTGTTTTCTCATTGCATCACCCTGCTGTTTTCAGGCTGTTGTTTAAAAAATGTCTCCGGCATAAGGCACCGTAACAAAAATAGTGGTTCTTTTGCAACGGCTTCCGACAAAATGGTCAGAAATATAATGGTTATTCCGCGCCCCTAAGCGTCTGTGAAATCGGTCGGCGGATTCTTCAAAAGCGGCCTGAATTTGGCTTTATCGTTTGCCTTGGTATAAGCCTCATCGGCGGAAATCCATCCTCTGTTGTATAAATCCATTATTGCGTCATCTAAAAGCTGCATGCCGTATTTTTTACCTGTCTGCATCATGGAACTTAACTGGTGAGTTTTTGATTCCCTTATCAGAATGCGGACGGCCGGTGTTCCAATCATGATTTCAAGAGCCGGGCAGCGCCCTTTCTTGTCGATTCTCTTGAAAAGGACCTGCGCGATTATAGCCCTTATCCCGTCGGATAATGTTGAACGGATCTGGGCCTGCTCACTTGCGGGAAAAACCTCAATAATACGGTCAACGGTTTTTGCCGCACTTGAAGTGTGGAGTGTACCGAAAACGAGATGG
>CAZOEH010000267.1:0-4712 GCA_964578785.1 uncultured Desulfonema sp.
GCTCACGCTTCACTAAGTGCCCCGCTTTCGCGGGAATGACATGAAACAGATAATTTAGACTTTTTATGAGTCCGCCAAATTTGTCTTGACCATAGCCGGTATTTCACCTAAACATCTGACAGTTTGGAGAAAAGGTTCCGAAGCGTTTAAATCAGGTTTTTCCGCTTGACCCCTTGAACCCTCGAATCCTTGACCCTTTTATTAAACAACAGCGAGTCGAGAATGATCAATATAACTCTGCCTGACGGCAATATAAAAAGTTTTGAAAAAGCCCCAACCGGCCTTGATGTGGCGAAAAGCATTTCCGATGGTCTTGCACGAAACTGCGTGGCGATGGATCTTGCTGGAAAACTTGTCGACCTGGATACGGTCATATCAAAGGATTCGGTTGTAAGGCTTATTACGACGGGCGACAGAGAGGCTCTTGAAGTACTCCGCCACAGCGCGGCTCATGTCATGGCACAGGCGATTCTGCATATATATAAGGATGCAAAGCTGACCATCGGACCTGTGGTAGAAGACGGTTTCTATTACGATATCGACATGGAGCCTGTTTCAAAAGAAAATTTCGAAAAGATCGAAGTGGAAATCAAACGGATTATAGGCGCAAAAATTCCTTTTAAAAGAAAAGAGGTCTCCAAAAAAGAGGCGCTCGATTTCTACAAAAACGAGCCTTACAAGCTCGAGATGATCTCGGATTTAAAAGATGGAACCATTTCTTTGTACGAACAGGGCGATTTTACCGATTTATGCCGCGGACCCCATCTGCCCCATACCGGTTTCATAAAAGCGATAAAGCTTATGAAGGTTTCAGGCGCATACTGGAGAGCGGACCAGACGAAAGCCCAGTTGCAGCGGATTTACGGTACGGCCTTTTTCTCGAAAAAAGAGCTCGATGATCATCTTCATTTTATCGAAGAGGCTATAAAGAGAAACCACCGCAAGATAGGGGTGGCCCTCGATCTTTTCAGTTTTCACGATGAGGCTCCGGGGATGCCCTTTTTTCATCCTAAAGGGATGAATATATGGGGGGCCCTGATCGACTACTGGAAAGTCGAGCACAGGGCAGCGGGTTATGTTGAAACAAAGACGCCTATCATGCTTAACCGCGGCCTGTGGGAAAGAAGCGGGCACTGGGAAAATTACCGCGAAAACATGTACACATCCGTTGTTGACGGGACCGAGTATGCGATAAAGCCAATGAACTGCCCCGGAGGAATGCTTCTTTATGCCATGAAACCCCATTCATATAAGGATCTTCCTTTGAGAGCCGCTGAAATAGGCCTGGTCCACAGGCATGAATTAAGCGGAGTCTTAACGGGTCTATTCAGGGTGAGAGCCTTTCACCAGGATGATGCGCATATCTTCATGACGCCGGATCAGATTGAAGGGGAAATACTCGGAGTGCTGAAACTCGTGGAGAGAATATACAGCACATTCGGACTTGGCTTCCATCTTGAGCTCTCGACACGTCCCAAAAAATCGATAGGAATGGACGCGCAATGGAGTGTCGCCACGGAAGGATTGAAATCGGCGCTTGCAGCTTACGGCATGGATTATAAAACGAATGAAGGGGACGGCGCGTTTTATGGCCCCAAAATAGATATACATATTAAGGATGCCCTAGGGAGAACATGGCAGTGCGGCACGATACAGCTCGACATGGCATTGCCCGAAAGGTTCGATCTTACATATGTAGACAAAGATAATGAAAGGCGCCGCCCCATAATGATTCACAGGGTTATTTACGGATCCATAGAGCGGTTTTTCGGAATATTGATAGAACATTTCGCAGGCCGGTTTCCAGTCTGGATGGCCCCCATACAAGCAGTACTTCTTCCAATAAATGACGAGCTTGTATCATACGCGAAAGAGATTCAGTCCATTCTTGAAAAAGAGGGAATCCGGACTGAGATTGACGGAAGGACCGAAAGCCTTAAGAAAAAAATAAGAGATGCCCAGATCAGCTACGTTCCCCTGATAATTACATGCGGAGCAAAAGAGAAAGAATCAGGGACAGTTTCCGTGAGATCCTTAAGCGGCAAAATCAGATACGGAATCTCAGTCGATGACTTTGTGAAAATTACGCTTTCCCATATCCGGGAAAGAAAATCCGATCCGGAAGTCTTTACGGATTAAGGCTCATTTGCGGACCCATCAATCTCTGATATTCCAGTAAAAATCTATTTTCCAAAACGCTCAAAAGCGTTCGCAGAAGACTTTTTACAACCCATCAATATCTAAGGTTATTTCCCTTTTCTAATCTATCCGGAACCTGCATGAAAAGCGCAATTGTTTTAAGCAGTATTAAAAAACTGAATTATATTTTTATACTGAACCCTGAGAGATAAATTACGGGGAAATTTTTTATGTTTTAATTCTTGACAAGGGGTATTTTAAACAGTTAATACGACCGTGACAAAATCATAAAAACTGGCATGACTTTTTTATGTAAATAAGAGGTTATAATCGATGTTTCCTCAGATGATGCAATCGGGTTTATACGATTTTTTCTTTGTTTTCCTGTTTTTCATCATATCTATCGCGTTATCACTTATTATGGTCACCTTCAATGCGCTGATCGGCCCAAGTTTCATGGGAGAGAAAAAGACGGCTACCTATGAAAGCGGGATGGCTCCGATAAAGACCGCATGGATGCAGTTCGGGGCTTCCTATTATCTTTTCGCCCTCATATTTCTGGCCTTCGATGTGGATGTTCTTTATCTCTTTCCGGTACTTCTCGTCTATCAGAGAGGAACCGGTTTCGCCGAACTTACAAGTTTGATTCTCTTTCTCTTTCTGATATCACTTGCCATTGTTTATGCCTGGCGAAAAGGAGCATTCATATGGCGGTAGATGAAAGATCGCCTATATGCATGCCGCCGAATGATCATTCGGCGCAATTAAAGGAAAGCCCGGCCATTTTGGGATTTGCCGTCCTGCAGGATCTCCTGAACCTTGCCAGAGTCAATTCCCTCTGGCCGATGACCTTCGGCATAGCCTGCTGTTCCATAGAGATGATGGCCGCGGGCATGGCCCGTTTTGACCTGGATCGTTTCGGGATCATCTTCAGATCCACACCCCGCCAGTCGGATGTAATGATCGTGGCCGGAACTATATCCCATAAATTCGTGCCGACCATCATAACCCTCTGGGAACAGATGCCGGGACCCAAGTGGGTCATTGCAATGGGCAATTGCGCCATTTCCGGAGGTCCTTTCGCCTATGAAGGGCAATATGCCATAGTTAACGGAGCGGACAAGATACTTCCAGTGGATATTTATGTTCCCGGATGTCCGCCGCGTCCGGAAGGGCTTATCCAGGGATTACTGCAATTACAAAAAAAGATAACAAAAGGTACGATCGATGCCAACCGAAGGGCGGAAAAAGCTGCTCGGAGAGCTAAAAAATAGTTTGACCGGTACATTGCCGGAAGGACGGATAATCTCAGGCGATTATGCAAAAACAGGCTGTCACCTGGAGGTGCGTCTGAGCGATGCCGGAATGCGCAGAGTTGCCTCTGTAATGAAGGAGAGGCGCTTTTATCTGGAGACCATTACTGCCGTTGATTTTCCTGATTATTTTGAACTGGTATATTTCTATTCGACCTGGCATCAGGATTTCTGCCGTGTAGGTGCCCGTATCCGGATATCGAAAGAGGCTTCACCCCGGTCAGTCTCTTCGATTTATACCGGCGCCATATGGCTGGAGCGCGAAATCTATGATTTTTTCGGCATCCGCTTTCTCAATCATCCTGATTTAAGGCGGATATTGAATCCCGATAATGCCGATTATTTTCCGTTATTGAAGAGCTTCGGCAAAACAAAGCTGACTGAAGAAATAGACGATATCCTATGCTGAACATCAAAACAATAGACGACACCACCATAAATGAAAGGGTCTATCAGCTCAACCTCGGCCCGCAGCACCCGAGCACTCATGGAGTGCTTCACCTCCTGTTAAAACTGGACGGCGAAGTGGTGGTAGAAGCCGAACCGATTGTCGGCTACTCCCACAGAGGCCATGAAAAAATGGCGGAGAACCGGATATGGGAACAGTTTCTGCCGAATACATCACGCATCGATTATCTTTCCGGGCTTATCTATAATCAAGGATATTGCATGGCGGTTGAGAAATTGTGCGGGATAGAGGTTCCTGAAAGAGCCGAATATATCCGGGTCATCACATCCGAGCTGAACAGGATATCGAGTCATCTGCTCGGAATCATGGCTTTTGTTATGGACATAGGCGCCTTTACCCCTTTTCTTTACGGATGGGATGACCGTGAACATGTTCTTGACCTGCTGGAAAGGGTGGCCGGATCGCGCCTTACTTATTGTTACAACCGGTTCGGCGGTGTTCGGAATGACATAGACCGGGAATTTTGCGACGGAACCCGGCGTTTCATCGACCGGCTGCGCGGCCGTTTCAGCGATTATCACAACCTGATTACCGAAAACATCATATTCATCAAACGGACCAGGGAAATAGGAATCATTACGGAAGAGACAGCCCTTGATTTCGGAGTCACAGGCCCCACTCTGCGCGGTTCCGGAGTCGGTTACGATGTCCGTAAAAACGAGCCTTATTCCGTTTACCCTGAGTTTGATTTTGAGGTTCCTGTCCGGAAGGAAGGGGATGTCATGGCCCGGTACCAGGTCAGAATGGCGGAAATGGAACAGAGCATGAACATTATCGAGCAGGCGCTGGAC
>CAZOEH010000268.1:0-3326 GCA_964578785.1 uncultured Desulfonema sp.
TGCCTTTGGGAACGGCGATGTGAAACTCCAGGATTCTCTTATAGCGGGTGGTCCCGGGGCGGCCCCGGTGGAACGCTACGGATCTATTCCCATGGGAATCACCGCCGAGAATCTTGTGGAGATCCACAGCATTTCACGGGAGGAACAGGATCGGTTTTCTCTTCGCAGTCAGCGCCTGGCGGTCAAAGCCATTGGTAGTGGTGATTTCAAAACCGAAATCGTGCCTATCCGATACAAAAAGCCGGATGGAACCATCGGTGTATTTGATGTCGATGAATTTCCCCGGAAGGATACGACCATTGAGGGTCTGGCAAACCTGAAACCGGTCTTCAAAAAGGATGGAACCGTCACGGCAGGAAGCTCCTCTGGAAGAAACGACGGTGCGGCTGTTGCCCTCATCATGTCCAGGGAAAGGGCCGACGCACTGGGTGTGACGCCCCGGGCACGCATCATCGCCTGCGGTGTGGCCGGAGTCGATCCGCGCATCATGGGACGGGGACCCATTCCCTCCACGCAGGTTGCCATGAAAAAGGCCGGCCTGACACTGACCGATATGGATCTGGTTGAATTGAACGAAGCTTTCGCCGGCCAAAGTCTTGCCTGCATGCGTGAATGGAAGGAACTGTACGGCATTCACGATGAATGGTTCGATGAACATTTGAACCTGTGGGGTGGAGCGATTGCCTTGGGTCACCCGCTCGGCGCCAGCGGCTGTCTCATTACGACCAAGCTGCTCCATGGACTGGAACGCACCGGTAAGCGCTATGGTCTGGCAGCACTCTGCTGTGCCGGCGGTATCGGAGGGGCCATGATTATTGAACGGCTTGATGCGCAGGCTAATAAGAGCCGGGAAGGGGGTGACCGGTGAAAGAAACGGTATTTGTGAGTGCGGTAAGAACGCCGATCGGGAAATACATGGGTTCTTTGAAAACCGTTAGGGTTCAGGACCTGGCGGCACATACGATGAAGGCGGCGGTAGAACGAGCGGGGATAGACTCAAGTGCTCTTGAAATGAGCATTTTCAGTCAGTCGATGCAAAGCAGCTTGCCGGCGAATGTGGGCAGGCATGCCTGGTTGCTGGCCGGATTGAGCGAGGACTCTGCGGGGTTTACTTTGAATACGCTCTGTGCCGGCGCCCTTCAGACGATGATCAGCGGGTTTAACAAGATCGTCGGCGATGAATATCAGGGTATGCTCGTCGGCGGTGTGGAAAGCTACAGCATGTCGCAGTATTATATCTATCACCCGCGTTACGAAATGGGTCTCCGGAGCATGTGTTTTCATGATCAGAAGATCGAGATCGAAACGAATGCCCAGCCACAGGAACAATATGGTAAATTAACTGCGGCCTCTACGGCCGATATTATTGCTAAAAACTACGGCCTGGCAAGAAAAGAGCTGGACGCCTATACTGTCAGGGATCATGAAAGGGCGCTTGATGCGATCCGTGAAAACCGCATCAATGGGGACGTGGCGCCGCTGACTATCAGGATGGGGAAAAAAGAGATTACCGTAAGTGTCGATGAGCTGCCACGAACAACAACCCTGGAGGAACGCATGGCAATGCCGCCGGAGAATCAGGATGGAACGGCCGCGGCGGTGAATATGGCGCCTTGGGCCGATGGAGCTGCGTCGCTGATTATGCTGTCGACGCGGAGGGCGAAAGAACTGGGATGTAAAGCTCTTGCGAAAATGAGAGGTTTCGGAGTTGCCGCGGGCCATCCTATTCTCCTGGAAAGAACGACCCTGCGATCGATTCGAAAGGCCCTGGCACAGTGCGGGCTTACCCTTGAAGACATGGATTTTCTGAATATCCATACTCCGTCAGCGGCCTATGGCCTTGCCCTGGAAGATATGCTCGGTGAGACAGCCGTCTGCAAGATGAATCTGGATGGCGGCAGCCTCGCTTTCGGACATGCCGGCGCCGCAACCGGAGGAATCATGGTGACAGGTATGATCCACAGGCTGGCCAGGACTGGAGCGCGTTTCGGATTGATTAATGTAGGAGCTCTGGGCGGTCAGTCGCTGACGATCATCATTGAGGAGTGTTAAGGTAGGGGATTGTAGAGTAGAGAGATGGTCTCTATGCGGTTTTAGGTTCGGCCTATCTGTTTCCGCCTCTTTTGTCTGCCTAATCGACCCAGTCGAAGGTGCGGGTGACAGCTTTTTTCCATCCGCGATAGAGCATTTCCCGGCGCGCATCTTCCATCTCCGGTTGCCACGTTCTTTCTGCGCTCCAGTTTCGCCGCAGCTCATCCGTGCCCGACCAGTAACCAACCGCGAGACCGGCCGCGTAGGCTGCGCCGAGCGCAGTTGTTTCAGACACCTTAGGGCGGATGACCGGCACATTTAGAATATCGGCCTGAAACTGCATGAACAATTCGTTACCTACCATGCCTCCGTCCGCCTTCAATGCTGTTAGATTGACGCTGCTGTCCGCCTTCATTGCATCAAAGACTTCGCGTGTCTGATATGCTGTCGCTTCGAGCGCGGCGCGGGCAATATGCCCTTTATTCACGAAACGCGTCATACCGACTATAGCTCCGCGCGCGTTGTCTTTCCAGTAAGGGGCGTACAGGCCGCTGAATGCGGGAACAAAGTAGATACCGCCGTTGTCATCAACGCTCTTAGCAAGGCTTTCGATATCGGATGCTTTTTCTATCAGACCGAGGTTATCCCGCAGCCATTGAACCAGCGCTCCGGTAATTGCGATCGATCCTTCAAGCGCGTACACAGGCTTCTCTCCTCCTATCTTATATCCAACCGTGGTGAGCAGGCCGTTTTTGGACTGAACGGGAGCCTCTCCGGTGTTCATAAGGAGGAAGCATCCTGTGCCGTAAGTATTCTTAGCTTCGCCCGGTAAAAAGCATGTCTGCCCAAAAAGCGCTGCCTGCTGATCCCCGAGATCACCAGCTACAGGAATATCTTCCCGGGTTCTGCCATAGACTTCGCTCGAGGATACGATCTTCGGAAGCATTTGTCGCGGAACATCCATATCACGCAGTATCTTTTCATCCCAGTCAAGCGTGTTGATATTCATCAGCATTGTCCGGCTTGCATTGGTGACATCCGTCACATGAGCGCCGGTTAAGTTCCAGATAAGCCAGGAGTCCATGTTGCCGAAGAGCAATTCTCCCTTCTCCGCCCGTTTTCTCGCACCCGGAATATTGTCTAACAGCCACTTTATCTTGGGGCCGGAGAAATAGGTTGCAAGGGGCAAGCCTGTCCCCGCCCTATAGCGGTCCTGTCCGCCCTGCACGGCGAGTTCGGCACAGATTCCGGCTGTCCGCGTATCCTGCCATACGATAGCATTATGTATCGGACGG
>CAZOEH010000268.1:3336-4704 GCA_964578785.1 uncultured Desulfonema sp.
CCGTCGTTTCCCGCTGGTTGGTGATACCTATGGCAGCGATATCACCGGGTACACATTCGGCAAGCGAAATAGCTTCCGCCATAACACCTTGAGTTTTTGCCAGTATTTCAACCGGATCATGTTCTACCTGCCCGGGCCCGGGATAAATCTGGGTGTGTTCCTTCTGTGCAGAAGCAGCCGGCGTGCCCGCGTGATCAAAAAGGATACAGCGCGTGCTTGTCGTTCCCTGGTCTATTGCGGCTATATATTTCATGCTTTATTTCCTTGAAACAGGGCTGAAATTCTCTTTTTCAGCCCATCAAGATAAAAATAATAAACAGGCGTTATATATAATGTAAGAAGCTGTGAAAAAACAAGCCCTCCGACAACGGCAAGACCTAAGGGGCGCCTTGCTTCAGCTCCTGCCCCAAAACCTATTGCAATCGGAAGAGTTCCCATGATAGCGGCCATTGTCGTCATCATGATGGGCCTGAACCGGACAAGGCATCCTTCGAAAATAGCATCCCTCGGACTCTTATTATTTTTCCTTTCGTCTTCGAGCGCAAAATCGATCATCATTATGGCGTTTTTCTTCACTATACCTATCAACATGATGATCCCGACAAAGGCATACAGGCTGAGATCGACCTTAAAGATGTATAATGTCAGAAGCGCTCCGAAGCCTGCTGACGGAAGCCCGGATAAAATTGTCAACGGATGGACAAAGCTTTCGTATAAAATACCAAGTATTATATATATCACGAGTATGGCCATGACCAGAAGCCACACCATTCCCTTAAAAGAATCCTGAAAAGCCTGGGCTGTTCCCTGGAAGCTCCCGCTTATTGTCGGAGGCACAAGATTCCGCGTAATTTTTTCAACATCCGAGACCGCCTCTCCGAGAGAGATTCCCGGTTTTAAATTAAATGAAATGGTCACGGAAGGAAGCTGCCCCGAATGATTGACGGATAACGGTCCGACCCCCGGTTTAAATTCGGCTATAGTGCTTAAAGGAACAAGCTTTCCATCCGATGACCGGATATACAGAAGCGAAAGGGCGGTCGGCTCTCTCTGGAATTCGGGCAGAAGCTCCATTATAACCTTGTAACTGTTTGTCTGGGTGTATATTGTGGATACTTCGCGTGAGCCATAGGCGCTTCTTAATGCATCTTCGACCTGATGCGCTGTTATGCCGAGAGACGAAGCCTTGTCGCGGTTTATTGCAACACGGATCTCCGGATTATTCATCTGCAGATCGCTGTTTATATCCTGAAAATTCGGCATCCCCTTCATCTTGTTTTCAAGAATCGCCGCAAATTTGTAAAGCTCATCAGTATCAGGCCCCTGCATTGTATATTGATAAAGGCCCTTCGTCGTTCTTCCGCCAAT
>CAZOEH010000269.1:0-441 GCA_964578785.1 uncultured Desulfonema sp.
ATTGACCGGGATGGAAAACTACATGATGAAGCTATACAAGAATCCCGGATTCATACATCATATAGCCGGAATAGTGACGGAATATAACCTGAAGCAGCTTGATATGCTGGCCTCGGCCGGCATCGATGTACTCGTTGTCGAAGATGATATTGCCGCAACAAAAAGTCTTCTGATCTCCCCGAAGCATTTCATGGAGTTTGTGAACCCGTACAACAGAAAACTGGTTGACCGTGCCCACGAACTCGGCCTTAAGGTTGTGCGCCACAGCGACGGCAATCTCTGGCCAATCATGGACACCCTCATCGATTCAGGATATGACGGGCTTAACCCCCTTGAACCCCAGGCGGGCATGGATCTGAAAAAGGTCAAGGATGCCTATGGCGGTAAGATCTGCCTTTTTGGCAATATCGACTGCAAGGAACTTCTCCCCGCCGGCACCCC
>CAZOEH010000269.1:451-4676 GCA_964578785.1 uncultured Desulfonema sp.
ACTGCATTGCAATGTTTGAGGCCACAAAAAAATATGGACTCTATGAATAATTCTCCGATTCCGAAAAACCGCGCATTGATATCGTCTCCTTACATTATCTTTACGATGCTGTTTCTTCTATACATGTTCGACTACCTTGACAGGCTGGTTATAGTCTCCCTTTTTCCTTTTTTAAAAGCCGAATGGGGTATCACGGACACCCAGTGCGGCCTGCTCGTTTCAGCAGTATACTGGTCGATTCTTATCTTTACCCTGCCGATATCCATTCTTATTGACAGGTGGAGCAGGGTTAAAAGCATAGGTCTTATGGCAGTATTGTGGAGTATTGCCACCCTTTCATGCGCTTTCACGAAAAACTTCGGACAGCTTTTTGCGGCCAGAACCGCCATAGGACTCGGTGAAGCAGGATATGCTCCGGGCGGAACCGCCATGATATCGGCGCTCTTTCCGAAAGAAAAGAGGGCTAAGTTTCTGGGTCTCTGGAATGCCTCTATTCCTTTAGGAGGCGCGCACGGCATCGCCCTTGGCGGAATCATTGCCGATCGTTTCGGCTGGCGGCATGCATTCGGTCTCGTGGCCCTGCCCGGCGTTATTGTGGCATTGCTCTTCTTCTACGTAAGGGATTACGAGACTATCGCGCTTACAAAACTTAAAGGCAGCGTAGATGACAAGACCGGATCTAAGATGCGGTGGAGCGAAATCGCAAGGCATTTGCTGGGAAATAAAACGCTGATATTCAACAATCTGGCATTTGCGGCCAATACATTTGTTACAACTGCCATGCTGACGTGGCTCCCCAGCTATTTTCAGCGAGTGGAAGGAATCTCCATGAGCAGGGCTTCCACAAAGGGGGGCATAGTAATGCTCCTTGCTATAATAGGAGCTCCTTTAGGAGGTTGGCTCGCTGATAAGTGGCTTAAAAGCAGGAGAAACGCGAGACTTCTTTTTCCGGCAATTTCTTCCTGCGTGACGGCGGTGCTGCTTTTTACAGCATTCAGTTTTTATCGCGACGGGATTCAATACGCGGTTCTACTGGCCGCAGGAATCGCTGCGGTTGCCTTTGTGCCGGCCGCCGTTGCCGTAACCCAGGATGTCGTCCATCCGGGAGTAAGAGCCATATCTTTAAGCCTGTGCGTAATCATCCAGCATATACTTGGGAGTGCAATGGGACCTCCTGCCATAGGCGCCCTTTCCGATGCCTTCGGGCTGGAAACGGCCATGGTTTTCCTGCCGCTGTTTGCACTGCTGGCGGGAATTCTCTTCTTTATCGGCTCTTTTTTCTATGATTCGGATGCAAAGCTGGTTGAAGAGATGGAAGCTCCGAAATGAAGCCATGTCAAGGTATGGGCTGAAGAGAATACGGCAGCTTTTTTCCTTTTTCCTGCAACAGCAGTCCGCTTGAGCAGGCATCCATTAGATTCGAACAGCTCAAGTGGAATTATCTTCACGAATGAGATTTTTGGGAATAAGATTTTTAATTTACCGGGCGTCAAAAATCACGGGGTTAGCTATCGCAATTTAAAACAGGCTCTATTCTCTGCGGTCGAATCCGCCTCAGGCAGAGCGCCATATTCGGCTGACAAATTTAAATTCAATAGAAAGCGTCGCCCGGCGCCTTATCGCCGTTGAACCGGGAACGCCCTTTTATCTACGCTCTATGACGAATCCGCCTATCGGCAGGGACGGGTCAGGTACGACACACACGGATTTGATGTCAAACATCATCTTTATTTTACCGATATTGTCATTTTTCAATCCCCGGAGTTCAGAAACGCTTCTCGGATGAACCCTTATGCTTATATCTTCATGCGGGGCAGGTTCCGATTGAAGAGCACCTGTTATTTTATCAAGAAAAATCTCAGAATATACGAGATGGCCGAAGGAAGGATGGTAGGGTCCAGCAAGAATTGAAGTTCCTTCCCGAAGATCCTCCGTAGCCTGCAAACCCATTCGGATAACCTTTATATTCTTTTCCTTAAAAACCAGATATGCCTTTTTTGTAATCGACACTCCCTCTTCAAGAGAGAGCGGCGCATATTTTCCTTTTTTATACATCAGGGCAAGAGGGCTTCCTGCCAGCACAACGGTCGGATATATTCTTACAAAGTCAGGGGAAAGCTCCGAGATACGTTGCGCAGTATAAATCGATCTCTTCTCATCATCACCGGGCAGGCCTATCATCATCTGAAGGCCTGTCTTGTAATGCCTCTTTTTGATCAGCGAAACCGCCTTTATTGTATCTGAAGAGGTGTGACCCCGCTTTGCCGCTGCCAGCACGGAATCATCCATCGACTGAACGCCCAGTTCAATCGTCGAAACCGGGAAACTATCAACAATATCAAGCTTACTGTCATCAATGGTATCCGGGCGTGTCGAAAACCTTATGCTTTCAACGAGACCGTTTTTTATATAGCCTGTTGCCGCAGAGAGAAGCTTTCTGATCAGGCAGGTTTCCAGACCTAAAAAATTACCACCGTAAAATCCGATCTGAACACTGTTTCTTTCTTTTCCCTTATAATTTAAAAATGTGTCTATAATGTTATGTAATTCTTCCTGTGAAGGTATGCCTTTTTTTTCTCCCGTAACCGTATTCTGGTTGCAGAAAACACATTGATTGGGACATCCAGCGTGGGGTATAAAGACTGGTATTATGAAATTTTTCAGTTCCTTATCCATCGGCTTACAATTGATTTGCCATCAGGATATCGAGCGCTTTTCTGGCGGCATCCTGTTCCGCAAGTTTTTTACTTTTCCCGCAGCCTTCGGTATATATCTCTTTAACCGATAGCGCCACTTTGAACACCTTATCATGGTCAGGTCCTGTTTCTTCAATAACGCTGTAAACAGCTTTAGCCCCCTGACCGGTCTGAATAAATTCCTGTATCCTGGTTTTATAATCTTGGTTGACAGCGGGTTTCCCATCTGCTGTTAAATAAGGCAGATAATTTTTTTCAATTACATTAAAAGCAGCTTCATATCCGCCATCAAGATATACCGAAGCAATAACAGCTTCAAATATATTGGCAAGAATCGAATTTTTTTCCCGCCCGTTCGTTAAAAATTCTCCTCTGCCAAGGAGGATATGGGAACCAAGATCCAAACTCTTTGCAATTGCTGCAACCCGTGATTCATTAACAAGATTTGAGCGCATTCTGGATAGATCTCCTTCCTTTAGTTCAGGAAAGCGATTTATCAGAAGATGGCCTATTACCAGATTCAGAACAGCGTCTCCTAAAAACTCAAACCTCTCATTATCACGCAATTGCATGTCTGCCTGCTCATTCACGAAGGAACTGTGCCTGAGCGCCTCTTCAAGCAGGGCCTCATTATTGAATTCATATGAAAGTTTTTTGGTTAACTCTGAATGATCCGGACGCTCCATTAACAATCCCTTATTCTTCTTTCGGCTGTATATACGGAATACTGCAGGGTTAGCCTCAAGTCCGCCGCAGCTGACTTGTTTCGGCAAGCTGCAATTTTATAAGATTTTCATATAAATGATACGGGACGTTAAAGTCTCCCTTTCCGGATCCCATACGGACATCCGGTTTAAGCGAACCGTGAAAGTCGGTGCCTCCGGTGACGAGCAACTTGTGCTTTTCCGCCAGATGAAGATAATATGAAACCTGTGCTTTTGAATGCTCAGGGTAATATGCTTCTATGCCTTTTAGTCCCATTTCTTTCAAATCGGCAATCAGATTTTCAAAATTTCTGCCTTTACAAAGAGCTATAAGCGCCGGATGGGCCAGAACAGGAATACCGCCGGCACCTGTAATAATTTCGATAGCCAATCCGCATTCAACCCGGTATTTATCAACATATGCAGGTTTTCCTTTTCCCAGGTATTTGTCAAATGCCTCATTTATAGATCCGACAAAACCTTTTTCTGTCATCAGACGGGCTATGTGGGGTCTTCCCGTCTGCCCGCCGCCTGCAAGTGTCATAACCTCATCAATTGAAATATCAAACCCGAGATTTTTCAAACGTTCAAGTATACCGGGATTACGGTTTTTCCGCGCCATCTGAAGTGTCAAAAGAGTCTGAATTAAAACAGGATCATCCAAACGGAAAGAATAGCCCAGGATATGTAAACCTCCCGAACCTGTAAAAGAGGGAGGAGGAGCTACGCTGATTTCAACACCGGTTAAAAATTTTATTTCCGGTGGGATGCCCGTATCGATAGCTTCTTTGGAACCGGTAATTGTATCATGATCTGTAATTGCAA
>CAZOEH010000270.1:0-4666 GCA_964578785.1 uncultured Desulfonema sp.
CACTTAAACAACTGTACAATTCTTCCAGACCACCGCTTATTGAGCGCTGAGAACTTTAAGCCGAAACAGCGGGCAAATTAAAAACAGATTATATTCCTTACTGTCGAAGATTCCCCCGGCCGCTCTGAGGCGGGGAGCTTCAATAATATGGAAGCATATGAGACATAGCGATGGATATGCGCCGATTTGTTTCGAGACCTTGCATAACCGGTATTTCAGGTTGATACGGGCATATGCACAAGCGTGTTGGAACGGTCGCGAGTTTTGCCCCTAAATTTCCGCCTTAATTTTTGCAAGCGTCGACTCAACCAGGTCTTTAATCTCTTTCAGCCTTTTTTCGGTCATAGCTTCGAATCTGAGAACAAGCGCCGGCTGGGTATTGGATGCCCGCACAAGTCCCCATCCGTCTTCAAAAAGCACTCTCACTCCGTCGATATCTATTACATTGTAGCTTTTCCGGAAAAACTCAGTAACTTTTTTAACGAGGGTGAATTTCTTCTCATCAGGGCATTCAACCCTTATTTCGGGAGTTGAATATGTTTTCGGAACATCGGATAAAAGTTCTGATATTTTTTTACCCGTATTTGCGATTATTTCAAGGAGCCGGCAGGATGCGTATAGCGCGTCGTCAAAGCCGAAGTAGCGGTCCGCAAAAAACATGTGGCCGCTCATCTCTCCGGCAAGTTCGGCTTTTTCCTCCTTCATTTTTTTCTTTATGAGCGAATGCCCGGTTCTCCACATTATTGCCCGGCCGCCATGCTTTTCAATATCGTCGTACATCGTTTTTGAACATTTGACTTCGGATATGAAAGTCGCGCCCGGCTTTCTTGAAAGAATCTCCCTTGAAAAAATAATCATCAGCCGGTCACCGAAAACGATGCTCCCCTTTTCATCGACAACTCCGATGCGGTCGCCGTCTCCGTCGTAGCCGATTCCGAGATCGAGGCCCTTCTCTCTGACAAGCGCTATCAGGTCATTCATATTCTTTAAAACCGTCGGATCGGCTTCATGATTGGGAAAGGTGCCGTCCATATCACAATAAAGATCATGAATTTCGCAGCCGAGATTCTTTAAAACCGGAACCGCAATTACGCCGGCTGTACCGTTTCCAGCGTCAATCCCGACTCTAAGAGTCCTGGATATAGATATGTTTTTCTTCAGAAATTCCTTATATGGCGTAATCACATCGGAAAAGGAGAGAGAACCTTTTCCCGATGAAAATTTTTTATTATTTATGATTCCAAGTATTTCAAGGAGTTCTTTGCCATGCAGGGAGTCGGAGCCTATGCACACTTTGAAACCGTTATACTCAGGAGGGTTGTGGCTGGCCGTGACCATTACGGCGCCTTCCTTTTTAAGATGCTGTATGGAAAAATAAAGAACAGGGGTAGGGCAGATCCCGATATCGGTGACATCGCAGCCGGTTGAAAGGAGTCCCTCAATAACCCTTTCCGAATAACTGTCCGAAGTAATCCTGCAGTCGCGCCCCACAACCAGCTTTGATTTGCCGTGTTCAAGGAGGTAGGTGCCGATACCTTTTCCAATTAGAACCACATCTGCTTCCGTAAGATCCTTGTCCGTTACTCCTCTTATGTCATATTCTCTGAAGATTCCTGGATTCATGACAATACCTCCTTTTTTACAGTCCTGTAATTACACTGACTATTCCTATGATCAAACAGTACGGTGAAAAATAATGGAGCTGTCCTTTCTTTACGATGTAAAAAAGAAATCTCAGGGCAAAATATCCGGTCACACATGCCGCAAAAGCGCCGGCCACGGATGCTTTTACAGGCACAGGCGTGTTTCCTGCGATATCTGTAAAACTCAGTAAAGAGGCGCCGAGTATGGCCGGTATGGAAAGAAGAAATGAATATCTAGCTGCTGTCTCATGCTTTAATCCAAGAAACAAACCGGCAGCAATGGTTGTGCCTGACCGGGATAACCCCGGCATTATTGCAAGTCCCTGGGATATTCCTATCATGATAGAATCCTTAAAAGAAAAAAGAGAGACCCCTTTGTTTGAGTTTTTTACAAACTGCGTAAAAAATAATATTATACCGGTTAAAATGAGCATCGAGCCGGCAATCAGAACAGATGAAAAGAGCTGGTCAGCAATTTTATGAAAAAGAAGACCTATGATGGCAGTTGGAACAGAGCCTGTAACGATAAGTAAAGCGAGCTTCAGGTCAGAATCGTCATTTGAAGGAGAAAATGAGCCGGTTTTTAAAGCTTGCCGGCAGTAACGAACGATAGAAACAAGCATGGAGTAAATATCCTGCCGGAAAAAGATAAAAACGGCTATAAGTGTGCCCAGATGAAGGCTGATGTCAAAAGGAAGCTCTGCTTCCGTTAGTCCGAAAAGATGCTGAAAAAGTACAAGATGCCCCGAGCTGCTTACAGGCAGAAATTCAGTCAATCCCTGTACGATTCCCAAAATCATTGCCTGATAAATATTCATATCAATTATTTATTCCCATGAAATCTTTGAAAAACTCGTAAAAAGTAATTATTCAGACGGCAAAGTAAAAAGATCAATATGCAAGGCGCGCGAATCTTGAGGAGTGAAGCGTACATATAAGTACGCCGCAATGACGAAAGACGAAGCGCAACAAAACAGAGTGACTTTTTACGAAGCCGTCATCCTTTTAACACTGCCAAGGGCCTTAGCTTTGCCACTTTTTTTGAAATACCTGCTCCATGAACCACATCGACTACCTGTGAAACATCCTTGTATGCTTCCGGCATCTCTTCCCCAAGGGTTGACCGTCCTGTCCATCTCACGTATATACCCTTCTCTTCCAGTTCGCGCTGTATGGATCTCCCCCTACTTTTTTTCAATGCAGCGGTTCTGCTCAGGACGCGTCCTGCCCCGTGACACGTTGATCCGAAGGTCTCCGCAAGAGCTTTTTCCGTTCCGGCAAGAACATATGAAGCTCTTCCCATGTCGCCAGGAACAAGTATCGGCTGGCCGACAGGCCTGTATTTTTCACAGACCGACTCGTGACCGGGGGGAAAAGCCCTTGTGGCTCCTTTTCTGTGAACGCATACTGCGCGTTTTTTTCCGTCAATTAAGTGCGTTTCTTTTTTTGCTATATTGTGGCAGACGTCATAAACAAGATTCATGCCCAGGTTTCGCGGCCCTGTTCCAAGAACACGCTGGAAGAGTTCGCGGGTCCTGTGCATAAGAATCTGCCTGTTCGCCCACGCATAATTGGCCGCGCAGGCCATGGCATTGAAATAGCGGATACCGGCATCGGACCGGATCATTGAACAGGCAAGCTGCCTGTCAGGAATCTCGAACCCGAGTTTTTTGATATTCTTTGCCATGTGGGCCAGAAAATCATCGCAGATCTGGTATCCCAGTCCCCTTGAACCGGAATGAAGAATAACGGTTACCTGATCCTCAAAAAGCCCGAAAATCCGTGCCGCTTCTTCATCATAGATTTTTTCAACCACGCCTATTTCAACAAAATGATTACCTGAACCAAGAGTTCCGAGCTGCCTTAAGCCTCTTTCCAGAGCTTTATCGCTAACCATTTCAGGGTCGGCGTTTTGCATGCATCCGAAGTCTTCCGTGTGCTCTATATCGGATTCCTGAGCCATGCCATGCCTCAATGCCCATTTGCTCCCCTCTTTTAAAACTTTTTTTTCTTCCGAATATGTCAGTTTGATTGATCCGGTTGATCCGACACCGGACGGTATATCGCGGTACATTGCATTGACTAGTTCTTCAAGTTTTCCGCTCACATCTTTTACGGTAAGCAGAGTCGTCGCAAGACGGACTCCGCAGTTGATATCGTATCCCACCCCACCGGGAGATATGATTCCTGTTTCCCAGTCAAATGCCGCAACTCCTCCTATCGGAAAACCATACCCCCAGTGGATGTCCGGCATTGCAAGGGATGCCCGTATTATTCCGGGGAGAGTCGCAACATTTGCAACCTGTTTTACGGCCTCTTCCTGTTTAATGCTTTCAATCATGGATTCGCTGGCATAAATGATTCCCGGGACGCGCATCTGTCCCGTTTTAGGAACCTCCCACCGGTAATCATCTATTTTTCTCAATTCCATAGCTTATTTCCGAACCATCGACTCTCCAGATCCTTATGGTACCGCCAATACTTTCGGAGATAATCCAATTTTCATATTTATAACCGGAACGGCATTTAAAACACGCCCTAAACATCAAATATTATCCCGGCTTCCCATTTTGCATCTTTCCGCTCAACCCTTATCTGGTGGTAAGTCACGGCTTTCAATTCGCTTTTTATCTGGTGGCGCTCCGGAGCGAAAGGTTCGTATTTTACAATTGCGGACAAGGCATAATCTGAAATTGAGAGTATATTTATTAATTTAACAAGCAATCCTTTTCCTGTCCATAAATATAAAAGTTCTCTTAACCAGTTTACCATGAGATCGGGCCGGTCCTCTCCGGTGGTATTTAAGGTTGTTTCAGAGAATGCGGTCAATCGGTTTGTGTCTGTTATTATGTCAAACATTGCATAGCCTGCGTTTTCGAAAAGCTCTCTCAGGCTCGACCCGTAAACCTCTATTCCCAGGTCGGCAGTATGGTCTGTAAGCTTGTAATTCATATTTGAGATTCTTCTCCTGATACTCCTGATAGTTGAAGAAACGGGTTCAAGGATTCGAGGATTCAAGCGGG
>CAZOEH010000271.1:0-4315 GCA_964578785.1 uncultured Desulfonema sp.
GGTCTCTGGTTTGTAGTTTCTGGTTTTTCTTTTTTAACCAGAAACCAGCAACTATGAACCAAAAACCTAAGTCTTTATTATCGCCTTCCTTGAACTTGAGCAAAATTGGATGTTCTTCAAAGGTCTCAATGTTTGGATTAAACACATAATTGACTGATTTGTAAAAAGCAAGAACCGCCCTTTTATCAAGCCGTCAGGTAATCTATTTAATTAATATTTTTGAAGATGTCAAATTATCTTACAAATTCCGGCCAGGCAGCGTTTTTCTTTGATGTGAATTTCAAACTCTTCCCTGAAATTGGATAAAACTGAGAGGATAATATGCGATGCTTTTCCGGCAAAAGCGCAATAAGAGGCCTGCCCGGCCAGCCATATCAGGGATTCCATCTGTAATATGGCATCTTCAGGCGCCTCGCCCCGGACAATTTTTGCAATAAGATCTTTCAGCTGATTGATACCGAGACGGCATGGGGTACATTTCCCGCAGGATTCATCGGCATGAAAATTAATAAGGTACTCGGCTGTCTGAACCATGCAATAAGAGCTATCCATGGCCATGATACAACCGCTTTCCTTTTCCCATATCAGATCTCCGCGTATCGACTGAAGGGGATCAATATGCAGTAAAGGAAAGAGGATTTTCCCCTTCACAATAGTTTCTTTTAAAATAAACGGGATATGATCATCCTTAACCTGGCGGTAAAAAAGACCCAGATGGGGAAAGCTCAAATAAGGACCTTTCAGGCATGCCCCGCTGCAGCCGCATTTTGCAGGCTCTATAGCTACCTGAATGTTCAGCCGTCTTGCTTTAAAGATAAGGCTTTCATAAATAGTATCCCCTCCGCATGCATACGGGGATTTCCGTCCTTTGCATACCGTTATTCTCGGCTCTTTGACGGCTTTGCCCTGAATGGCCCGGATTTGGGAATCTGAGGTTATATTTGCTGATGCGGACATCATATATTATTGCTCCATTATTTATACCTTTTTCCGACGAACTTGTCGGAATTCTGGTGTCTCCCTTTTATGCCATTCCCGCGAAAGCGGGTATCCCGTATTCACAATCGCTTGAACCCCTGAATCCTTTCTCCCTTGAACCGAAACGCGAGCGCATTCCCCGCTGCTTGCGGCGGGGTTAGCGAGCAAATTAAAAACAGATGATATACCTTACGGTGAAGATTCCCCGACCGCTCTGCGGCGGGGAGCTTCAATCCTTTTTTTTAAGTAATAATCGTCTCGCAGGCAGTCTTCGCCAGTTCGATAAACAGGGTCGGCAAAGCTCCCATCAGTATAATAGCAGCGATCAATCCATAGTTTAACAGCTTGTTTGAGAAACTCAGAGGCACTTCCGGCAATTCGCCGGGATCTTTTCCATAAGCGAATCGAACTATGTTCAGATAATAAAAGATGGAAACAGCCGTGTTAACGGCGGCTATGATTACCAGAGCAAGGTGTCCCTCGCTTAAAGCCGCGGTAAAAAGAAAAAATTTCCCGGTAAATCCGGCTGTAGGCGGAATGCCTGCCAGAGCAAACGCCCCTACGGCAAGGGTTAAGGCCAGTAAGGGAGAACGGTGGTGAAGGCCTGACAGGTCGCTGACCATAACATTTTCGCCGTCACGGGAAACCGTACAAAGCACAAGAAAACAGGCCAGGTTCATTAATAAATAGCCTGTTATATGATAAACCGCGGCTGCAAACCCGACTGTGTTCATGGTTAAAACCCCGAGCATGACATAACCGGCATGCGCAATGCTGGAATAGGCCAGAAGGCGTTTTAAGTCTTTCTGAACAAGGGCAGCCAGGTTTCCAAAGGTCATGGATACGGCGGCGAGTAAAACCAGAACCTGAATCAGATCTGCGGCTCCGGCTCCGGCAAGGCTGACGAGCCTTAACAGCAGGGCCACTGCCGCCACTTTCGGCATGGTGGCTATGAAAGAAACGGTTATGTTGGCAGCTCCCTCGTAAACATCGGGAGTCCAGAAATGAAAGGGCACTACCGCCAGCTTGAAGAAAAAACCGCACAGGATAAAGAGAAGCCCGATAACAGCTACCGGCTGGCCGAGCAGTTCAGGCATCTTTTTGAGTATATCCGCCAGGTATGTTGATTGGGTCATTCCGAAGAGATAGCTCATGCCAAAAAGCATAATACCTGTTGCTGCGGCTCCGAAGAGAATATATTTGATAGCCGCTTCCATTTTCCCGACATTGATCTCTTTGCGGATAGGGATCAGGATATAAAGAGAATATGAGGAGAGTTCCATGGCTATAAAAAGAGTAAGAAGCTCCACGCTGCTGACCATCATCATGAGGCCGAGCGAAGAGATGCATAAAAACATGAAAAATTCCGGCTGATATTTATCCTCAATGCTTTTTAACTTCCGGCCAAGCATAATTACCAGAAAGAGCCCTAAACTTATAAGGCATTTGAAAACCTGTGAAAAAAGATCAATACGATATGACTGATAGAAGAGTTCTCCGGTCATATTGATGGAATAAAAAGTAATGAGTGCTCCAATACCGGAAAGGATCAAAGCTATCTCCTGATTCAGCCTTGCGGACGATTTCCACAATGACTGGCAGAAAAATATCAGGGCCATCAAAAGCAGATAAATTTCCGGTAAAAACAACTCGTAGTTCATTATTATTCATTCCTCAGAATCATTAAAGTAATTAGGCTGTAGGCTATTAGACTGCAGGGCTATTAGCCTTCAGCCTACAGCCTATCCACCTGTTATCTTACCAAAGCAACGGCATTAGCAGCCTGCACCTGTTCAACCAGGTGGTTTACGGTTGCATGCATCATATCTAAAAAGGGCGCCGGAGCAAAACCGATCCACAAAACAAAGATGGCCAGAGGCGCCAGATAAACTATCTCCCTGAGATTCATGTCGGAAAGATGGGAATTTCCTTTTTCTCCCCATGCAATCTTCTGGAGCAGACGGAGCATATATGCCGCAGCCAGAACCACCCCCGGGATGCTCAGCGCTCCGATCAGCCTGTTGTCGGTAAAAGCGCCTATCAGGACCAGCAGCTCGCCCACGAAACTGTTGGTACCGGGAAAAGCCATGGAGGAGAGGCAGAAAAACCCGAAAAACCCTATATAAACAGGCATTATCTTACTTATCCCGGAATTATCTTTTATAAGGCGGCTGTGACTTCTTTCATAAATAATTCCGACACATAAGAAAAGGGCTCCGGTAGTAATTCCATGATTTATCATCTGAATTACTGCCCCTTCAAGACCCTGTTTGTTAAAAAGAAAGGTCCCGAGGGTGACAAAACCCATATGTGCCACACTGGAATATGCGATAAGTCTTTTCATGTCTGTCTGCCCCAGGGCAACATAGCCGCCGTAAATAATTGAGATAATGGACATGAAGAGGACATAAGGAGCAAAATAAACGCTGGCCTGCGGGGTAATGGGCAGGCAAAAACGCACGAATCCGTAAGTGCCCATTTTAAGCAGTATGCTGGCAAGCAGTACACTGCCTGCTGTAGGGGCTTCAACGTGGGCAGCCGGCAACCATGTATGAAACGGGGCCATGGGTACCTTGATGGCAAATGCGATTCCGAAGGCCAGAAATATCCAGAATTGGAAGTTAAACGAATAGGTGTAAGTCATTAATTCCGGAATACTGAAGGTTCCGGCCGTGAGATAGAGGGCGATCATGGCAACCATAAGAAACACACTGCCGGCCATTGTATAGAGAAAGAATTTGAAGGAGGCATAAACCTTCTCGGGACCTCCCCATACGGCGATTAATAAATACATGGGAACAAGCATTGCTTCCCAGAAAATATAAAACAATACGAAATCAAGGGCCGAAAATACACCGACGCAGGCCGTTTCCATTAAAAGGAGGCAGAAGAGGAATTCTTTAACCCTTTTTTCTATATATTTCCAGGAGGCCAGAATACAGATCGGGATGAGCAGGGTGCTTAACAGCACCAGGAAAAGGCTGATACCGTCAATACCAAGTGTATAATTTATATTAAAAGCGGGAATCCACGGCGCATGTTCGGCAAACTGGTATTTATAGGTAGCAGGATCAAAATTAAAATAAAGAGGAAGGGAAAGCGCAAAAACCACCAGGCTGATGATAAGCGTCCAGATTTTGGCGGTTTTCTCATCCCGGATCAGGAAAAGCACAAAGGCTCCTGCAAGGGGCAAAAATATCAATGTGCTTAAAATGGGGTAATTAAGCTGATTGGGAATTAGAAAATCCATTTATAGTAATTTTTCCTAAGTATGACCGTAAAAAACATAGCTTTAAAATTTGATGGTTTCGTAAAAAGCCGAAATATGCTCTCTTAA
>CAZOEH010000271.1:4325-4628 GCA_964578785.1 uncultured Desulfonema sp.
AAAAATTACAAAATCCCGTCACTCCGGTGAAAACGGGAGTCCAGAACTCCCTGACCCCTGAGCCCTGAGCCCTGTTACAAAAACCAGTTAATGCCTACAATCACAAAGATTATCAGTATGGCAATCGCCAGGTAATTCTGAAGATTGCCCGTCTGTATCTTACGAACCTTATCGCCGATAAACTGAGTTGCGTAAGCGGTATTATCCACCACTCCATCTATGCCCCACCGGTCAAACCAGGCAAAAAAACCTGCTATGGACATCATGGCTTTAAGACCGGCTTTACGGTAGAGATCTCCCCAG
>CAZOEH010000272.1:0-4627 GCA_964578785.1 uncultured Desulfonema sp.
ATTCATCGTACACCAAAACCTTGCCGACTTCCTTCAGTTTAAATTCCGATCCGGAAATTTTATTCTCAATTCCTTCTAAAAACTGCATTGTTCGCCTATCGTAGTATCGTTCCCCGCATGTCATACAAACCAAAGTTTTGATAGGAATATGCACGATATCGTTTCCCAGAAAAATTTCCTCCTTTACTTCTTTTACCTGAATATTATCTCCATGACAGATAATGCATTTCATGGCCTTTTCTTCTGTCTCTTCCGCTCTTGAGAGGCGATACCGGATGAGATCCGTGATGTTGCCGTTCATAACGGCATTCCTTCACGCTCAACGTTTTCCCGCAGAGGAATCGCCGCATATTTAGGACCTTTCCATTCCCGGCGGTTTCTGACAATGGAACTGAGGATTTCGCCCGTCTCCCATTCGATTTCATATAACCGATAGCGGATGCGATCCGTACGGGCCGTATCGACTACACCGTCTATCAAAATGAGAAAATCCCAGTCGGAATCTTCTCTGTTATCCCGGCGCGCCCGTGATCCATAAAGATAAATTTCTGCGGAAGGCTCAATTTCTTTAAGAGCCTCCTTGACTTTTCTCAATAAGTCCTCTCTCATGGTATTGCCTCTTTAAGACGCAGTTTCTTCTTTTTCAGTCTTAGATATTTCCGGAAGCATCTATAAAAATGCATTAATAATTTAATATATTATGATTCATCTGCGGCCGGATGTCAATGGACTTATCTGGTAGTGTAATACTTATTGTGTGAAATTGAAGAGTCTTGAAAAAAGACCGGCCCACTTCATGATCAGCAGATAAAAATTTCCACAGGCACCCTGCTTATCAGGTGCGCTCCCGTATCCGTTACCGCAAAGACGCTTTCGATGCCGGCCGAAAATTCGTTCAGAAATACCATCTTGGGCTCCAGCGCAAAGACCATTCCCGGTTTCAGACGCTCTTTTCTCCCCCTGGCAATGATGGGCTGCTCTATAAGCTCAAGCCCTATCCCATGCCCGATAAAAGATACCTTAGATCCCGGCGGCCCCAGAAAATATTCGGCATATCCCAGCGATCCGGCCAGAGATTCAGCGTGCAGGAAAAGCTCGTCTGTGGTTACTCCCGGCTTTACCTTTTCCAGAACCGAGTCGTGAATCTGTATCGCAGCCCGGCAGGCTTTCAACGCCTTATCCGGCATGGAACCGATTGCAAACATTCTTGTTTCATCCATATGGTACCCGTTTAAAACTGAGCCAAGATCAACCATAACGGGTTCATCGTAAGCAAGCTTCTTGTTCCCCGCTCCGCAGGGAAATGCAAGGGAAGTCCCCTTCCCGCTTGCCGGAGAATCAAGGAGCCCTAACATACCGCCGCTTACGCCGCTTAAGACATGCCAGGCATAGCCTTCTGTAAGATAATCCCGGACCCTGAGTCCGGAGCCATTCCCCAGCTTTCTTGAAAATGTTTCATACATGCCGGCAAATTCCATCTCGGTCAGGCCCGGGCGGATGATCGTTTTCATATATTCAAAAGTCCGGCCCGACATTTCGGCAGTTCTCTCCATCTGTTCTATCTCCCAGTCCGACTTTATCATCCTTGCGTCAAGGATCAAAGGAGAGCCGTCAACGAAATCTCTTGCCGGAAAAAGAGTTCTGTAAAAATTGAATGTTTTTACCGGTAATACATCAAACTCAAACGCCAATACATCCGGAAAGCGTCCGTAAAAATCGAAAATATGGCCGGGAACTTCCCTTATGGAATTGATCCCGATAATATTTTTTAAAGGAGATTCTTCCTGCGCCCGTGGCAGATATCGCCTGATGAAGAGCACCGGCTCCCCTTCGGCAGGTATAAAAAGAAAACCATTCTGGGCGGTGCCTGAAAAATAGAGCAGGTCAACACGCTGGGCGATAAAAAGACCGTCGATCCGGTTCTGATTCAATGCCTTTTGAATCTTTAATTTGCGCCGGGTGATCTCATCTGCTGGAATCACGAACGGTTTTTCTCCTGTTAATCCTGTCAGTTCTATTGATGGAATCATAATGACGGCAATAATACAGCAACCGGTTAAATATTCAAGAAGAACCGGGGTTCTTTTTTCTTGACATTTTTACCGGCTAAATTTACTAATTACATTGTAGTCAAATTATAGCTTGACAGCTATGTAAAAAATCCCTCTGCTGTGTTGTGCTTCATTCTTCGTCATTGCGGCGTACTTATATGTACGCCTCATTCCTCAAGAATTCGCACGCCTTGCATATGGAGCTTTTTACTTTGCTGTCCAAAATATGACGTTTTATGAAGTCGTTATAGTTTGACGGCTTTACAGAACCTCTTCTTTTTGCCACATAAAACAGTCAACAAATAAAGGAAACAATACATGTCTCTCAAACTTTCTGATATCGTAGTTATAAGCGCGGTAAGAACCCCGATGGGACGCTTCGGCGGAACACTTAAAGATGTCCCTTCATTTGATCTCGGCGCCACCGCTATTAAAGAGGCTCTCCGGAGAGCCGGCATCAGCGGAAGCGATGTTTCAGAAGTCATATACGGCTCATGCCGCCAGGCCGGAAACGGCCCGAACCCTTCCCGCACCGCAAGTGTCCGCGCCGGCATACCGAAAGAAATCTCCACAAATACAATCAATATGGCCTGCCCTTCCGGCATGAAAACGGTTCACCTTGCAACAGAGGCTCTTCGCCTCGCCGAAAGCCAAATTGTAGTTGCGGGCGGAATGGATTCGATGAGCACTATCCCCTATCTTTTAAAAGGAGTAAGGTGGAAAGGTTTCCAGATGGGACCGAAGACCATAGAAGACGGATGGAGCGATTCCATAGATCCACTTACGGGACAGGGGATGGGCGATACGGCGGAGAATCTTGTGGAAAAATATTCATTGAAGCGCGAAGACCTTGATAAGTTTGCGGTCGAAAGTCACCTCAAAGCCTCCAGAGCGCAGAAGGAAGGATTTTTTGATGAAGAGATCGTTCCCGTAAAAGTGCCTCCCGCAAGTAAAAAAGAGGCTGAGATCGTCTTCTCCAAGGATGAAACCATAAGGTATGACGCGGACCAGAGCAAGATGGCCGGCCTGCCCCCGGCATTCAGAAAAGGCGGCTCCGTAACGGCAGGGAACTCATGCGGGCTGAGCGACGGCGCCTGCGCAGTAGTTGTAACGACGCGTGAAAAAGCCCTTTCGATAGGCGCAAAACCCCTCTTCTCTTTTGTAAGCTTCGCGCAGGCCGCGGTGGAGCCTTCGACGATGGGGGAAGGTCCCGGTATAGTAATCCCCATGGCCTTAAAGAACGCAGGCATGACCCTTTCGGGCATCGATCTTTTTGAAGTAAATGAGGCTTTTGCATCTCAGGTTTTAACCAACGTGCAAACGCTCGGACTTGACAGGGATAAGCTGAATATACACGGGGGCGCAATAGCTCTCGGGCATCCGACCGGCATCAGCGGCTGCCGCATTCTCGTTACAGGCTATTATGCCCTCAAGAAAATGAACAGAGAATTTCTCTGCGCCGCCATATGCGGAGGCGGAGGAGTTACTACATCGATGATTATAAAACGTGAAAACTGATGGCTTCGTAAAAAGTCATTTTATACCGCTTTGCGGCAATCTGTTTCAGACGAACTTGTTGGAAGTTTGAATATGCTCTCTCAATGAGCTTTTTGGGGATTTTTAAATCACTTCGCTAAATCACAAGAACTCTCCCGCCCAGGGCGGGATCAAACAGCTTGCGATTTTTAACGCTCAGTTCTTTAAAAATCTGTTTCCCAAAAATCTCAAATCCGTTCGCATATGACTTCCAACTGGTTCATTGGAAATCTAAACCAGTTATAAACAGACGAAAGGATATTTAAAATGTCCGGACAAAAGTACATAAAGTTTGAGATACAGGAAGGCGTTGCAAATATTATGTTTGACCGCCCGAAACACAATGTTTTCAACATCGATATGTTGAATGAACTCAATTCCGTCCTGGAAGGGCTCACGAAAGACGCTGAAATAAAATGCGTTGTTTTCAGGGCGCAGGGACCGAGCTGGTGCGCCGGTGTAGATGTGGGAGATCATAAGCCCGAACTGGTGGATAAGATGATATCCTCATTTAACCGGGTATTCGAACTTATAGACAGGATTGAAGTTCCGACAATTGCCGCAGTTCAGGGCGCATGCCTCGGAGGCGGAATGGAGGCGGCCATAGCCTGCGACATCATAATCGCCTCAAAAAAGGCTGTTTTCGGACAGCCGGAGATAAAGCTCGGTTTTTTCCCTCCTTATGCGGCAATACGCCTTCCCCAGCTTGTCGGCCAGGCTAAAGCCATTGAAGTCTGCGCGACAGGGAAAATTTATACCGCGGACGATGCGATGACGATGGGGTTTGTATCACGAGTGGTGGAAGATGATAAGTTCGCATCCGAGGTAGATTCCTACGTTAAAGAATTGTGCGCTTGCAGTCCTCTTATAATAAGGATCAACAAAAAAGCCGTGAAGCGGAATATGGGGAAGGTTTTTTCAAAATCGATTGATGACGTGAGCGATCTTTTTCTAAACACCCTTATGAAAACCGAAGATACTCTTGAAGGCATCAAAAGCTTCTATGAAAAGCGAAAACCCGTATGGAAGAACAGGTAGCA
>CAZOEH010000273.1:0-4624 GCA_964578785.1 uncultured Desulfonema sp.
AAGTCATCCCTTTTAACGGGATTCTTTATAACCCAAAGATAATATCCAATATGGCGGATATCGCAACACCTCCATATGACGTAATCTCTAAAGAAGAGCAGCTCAATTTTCATATGAAGCATCCGCAAAATATAATCCGACTTATACTCGGAAATGAAACGGAAAATGACGATGAAAAGAACAACCGTTATACAAGAGCGGCTGGCTTTTTTAACGAGTGGGTTTCAGAAGGAATTTTAATCCGGGATAAAACTCCCGCTTTTTACATTACATCCGTTGAGTTCACTGTTGACGGAATATCAGCAAAACGTTTTGGCATTATAGGGCTGGTAAGGCTTGAGCCCTTCGAAAAAGGGGTGATTCTGCCTCACGAAAAAACGTATTCGAAAGTTAAGTCTGAACGGCTTCAGCTGATGAAAGCCTGCCACGCCAATTTCAGCCCTGTTTTCTCACTTTATTCGGGCAAATCGGATGCCCTTAATATTCTTGAAAAAGATATTTTTTCACAACCTCCCGATTCGGATTTCACAGACGACAAAGGCCACAGGCACAGGCTCTGGAAAATAACCGACACGGTTATTACAAATAACATTTCGGCTTCTTTCTCAAATAGAATTCTATATATTGCGGATGGACACCACAGATATGAAACGGCACTGAACTACAGGGAATGGGAATCGAAGAATAATCCTCGATTTTCACCGGATCATCCGTCAAATTTCATAATGATGTATCTTTGCAGCATGGAAGATCCGGGGCTGATTATCCTACCGGCCCATCGCCTGCTGACCCGCGTCAAAGATTCGAATCTTTCGGATTTTATACATAACGCTTCGGAGTACTTTGATATTACAGCGGTTGAACCCGGCAAAAATAATCCCGAAAAAACACGATCTTCATTTATTTCATCTCTCAGGTCCGAAGGAGCGACAAATAAAATCGGGGTATTGTTGAAAAACAGCAATGCTTATTATGTACTGTCGCTCAAGGCCGGCATCATGCTGAAAAAATACGGAAACGAAATTCCTGAATCATTAATGAATCTCGATGTCACCGTACTAACAAAGCTCATCCTCATGGATATCCTAGGTATAGACCAGACAGATTTTGACAATGAAAAACTTATCGGCTACTCAAGCTCCGACAAAGAAGCAATTGAAAATATCTCATCAGGCAGATATGATATTATTTTCATTCTCAATCCCACAAAAATTGAGCAGGTTCGGAAAATTGCAGGCGAAGGGTTAATAATGCCTAGAAAATCGACTTATTTTTATCCTAAGGTTATAACAGGCCAGGTTTTAAACAAACTGTCATGAGGCTATGGAATAAACATCCTGCCGACCTCATCTGAGTAACTACCATCATCACTATAGATTACAAGCGGGGAAGCTATAGTTGCACCTGGACGCCCTCCTTTTACGCCTTCAACAATTACAAGTTTTGATTCGGCATTCTTTTTTGAATAAATAAACCTGAAATACTTCGGTTCAATTCCGGATAATCGCATATGCGTAATTATATCGGCCGTGCGTTCGGAAGGATAAATCATTATGAGCTTTCCGGAAACCCGCAATAACCCGCGCGCTGATTCAAAAACATCTGGAAGGGTAATTTTTATTTCGTGTCTTGCAAGCGCCCGCTGCTTGTCAGGATTTACTCTTCCTGATTTTGCTTTACGGTACGGAGGATTACATACGACAATATCGGCCGGCCCTGAAATCGCGCTCTTTTTCAAACCTTTGACATCTGCACATATAATTTCAATCCGACCCTCCATCTTATTATTCTTCACATTAAGGTCAGCAAGAACCGATAAACTTTTCTGAATCTCGATTCCAAACACTTTAATTTCAGGATTCCTGTACGCAAGCATGAGAGCAATAATGCCGCATCCTGTTCCAATATCTATAACCCTGTTACCCGGACGAGCATAAACATGGGAAGCGAGAAGTATCGCATCAATTGAAAAACGGTATCCCGTCCTGTTTTGTTTAATCAGAATATTTCCGTTAAAAAAAGCGTCAGACGTCAGTGATTCCATAATCAAACAGGCCCTATCTTGAATTTAATATCACAAACGAGTTCCTTTCCAAGCGCTTCATTCAGCTTTCCTATCATCCCCTTTCTGTGATATTGAAGCTCCTGTATCCATACAGAACTTACGACATTCACAAGTAGTATTTTTCCTTTGAACCCTGCCGGCTTTGCGTTTTTTGCGACAGCTTCTCCAACAATTTCGTCCCAAAGACTGAAAATGCCTGTAAGTTCCAGATCCGGGTCCTTACGAAATGCGCCTAAAACATCGCAAAGTATATTCCCGATATGCTTAAAGTCATCAGTATTTTTTTTTACTCCATCCATAACAATACTTTACCTGAATATCATAGCATGTATAAAACAGGCCCGGCTTCCCCGGCAACCAAACAAACTCTTATTTTGCTTGACTTGAACTGATGCATAAATTAGATAATGATATAAAATTAATTATGTAAATTAGTCTTTTAACATTTTGCACAATTTATTATCAACAGGAAAGATTGTCTCTTGCCGGAAAATTTTATTGTTACACAGGAAACTGTTAATTACTGTCATATACGGACCTTAAACAGATAATTGAATAATTTATAAAACTAAGGATTAATTACAATGAGCTGGGACTGGGAAAAACTTAAGGAACAGCAGCAGGGCAAAAGAGGTGTTCCTCCTCAATTTGAAAATTTTATTAATAAATTTTCCAAGTTTAATCTTCCGGGGCTCCCGCTGACAATACTCATTTTCTTCGTTTTGTTTGTTGCCTCGTCAATGATTTATACTGTCGGGGTGGATGAGGTAGGTGTGATTCAGAGGTTTGGACAATATGTCCGAACCGGTCAGCCAGGCCTGAATTTCAAAATGCCGACGGGGATAGAAAAAGTCACAAAGGTAAAAGTGAGGCGGGTATACAAGCAGGAATTTGGTTTCAGCTCGATGAGAGCCGGAGAAAAACAGCGTTTTTCATCTGATGAAGGCAGCGAAAGCGTATCTCTTATGCTTACCGGAGACCTGAACGTTGCCCTGGTACCGTGGATCGTTCAATACAGGATCAATGATCCGTATAATTATTTATTTAAAATCAAGGATGTTAGTGCTTTGCTTTCCGACATGTCCGAAGCGGCGATGAGGCTTGTTATAGGCGACAGAAGTATCAATGAAGTCATAAGCAAACGAGGAGAAATCGCGGATGAAGCCAAACGCGTTCTCCAGGTCGAACTCGATAAATCCGAGGCCGGAATAAGTATTGTAACGATAGAAATGGAAAAAACAAATGTGCCTGAACCGGTTCAGCCGTCTTTTAATGAGGTTAACCAGGCAGGTCAGGAAAAAGAAAAATTAATTTATCAGGCCAGGGAGGCATATAACAAGTCAATACCCGAAGCAAAAGGAGAAGCTGAAAGAACGATCAAGGTAGCAGAAGGATATGCTTTAGACAGGGTAAACCGCGCCAAAGGCGATGCCTCAAGATTCATCTCCCTTTACAACGAATATGTAAAGGCAAAGGATGTTACCAAAAGAAGGATGTATCTTGAAATGCTAAAAGAGCTTCTCCCGAAACTTGGGAATAAATATATAATTGATGCCAACCAGAAGAATCTCCTGCCTTTTCTAAATCTTGAAAAACATACAGGTGCCGTAAAAAATGAAAAATAAAAGTTTTATTCTAATCGGATGCATTATCGCAATTATACTTACAGTCGGCTCCGCTTTTATTGTCGATGAAACCGAACAGGTGGTAATTACACAATTCGGGAAAGTCATCGGGTCCCCCAAGAAAGAACCGGGGCTTTACTTTAAAATCCCGATTATACAGGTAGCCAATTATTTTCCTAAAAATCTTCTGCAATGGGACGGCAATCCCGGCCAGATACCCACACTTGATAAAACATACATCTGGGTTGACACATTCGCCAGATGGAGAATAACAGATCCCGTGAAATTTTTTCAGACTGTCAACAACACGGTCAGCGCTCTCGGGCGGCTTGACGATATAATCGATCCTGCAGTCAGAAATTTCATTACATCCTACAGGCTTATAGAAACAGTAAGAAAGAGCAACAGAGAACTCGACACCTTTGAAATCGGAATGGAAAATATAAAAAATGAGGGGCAGTCTTCATTAAGTATATCGACCGGCAGAGAAGTTATCATGAAAAGTATTCTCGAACAGGCGCAACCCAAACTGGCACAATTCGGTATTGAACTTGTTGATGTCAAAATCAAGCGTATCAATTATGTGAAAGAGGTCAGAGAATCGGTATATGGCCGGATGATTGCCGAGCGAAAACAGATAGCGGAGAAATTCCGCTCAGAAGGACATGGTGAAGCGAAAAATATAACCGGAGAAAAAGAACGTGATTTGAAACGCATAACATCTGAAGCATATAGAACGGCTCAGGTGATAAAAGGAAAAGCGGATGCAGAAGCTACAAAAATATATGCACAGGCATTCGGAGCAGACCCGTCTTTCTATTCATTCACGAAAACGCTAGAACTCTATAACGAATCACTTGATAAAGACAGTTCTCTTGTCTTGTCGACAGATTCCGAGTTGTTCAAATATCTTAAAGGATATTCAAAATAAAAA
>CAZOEH010000274.1:0-4601 GCA_964578785.1 uncultured Desulfonema sp.
GGGGAAACGGAAATCAAGAAAAGAATTAGGTAAAACAGCATGCATTAAATCAATAGTTTGACGAATCGGTTCCATTTGGGATAAAAAAACATAAATGCACCGATAACATCCCGGAGGATTCAGATATGAAATTCAAGGCGGTTCTTTTTGATCTGGACGGAACGCTTCTCGATACTATTGATGATCTTGCAGATTCCATGAACAGTGTTCTTGAAAGATACGGGTTCCCGAAGCACGGCGTTGATGAGTATAAATATTTTGTGGGAGACGGCATGGATATCCTGGTAAGAAGAGCTCTTCCCGAACCGTGTAAGGATGAGGCTCTCATTGCAGGATGTGTTGCCGCAATGAAAGAGGAATATTCATATAGATGGGCGGAGAAGACGCGTCCCTACGACGGCATCCCGGCACTGCTGGACGCATTCAGCTCTTCCGGAATAAGGCTTTCCATCCTTTCGAACAAGCCGCATGAGCCCACAGGGATTGTTGTTTCGAGGATGCTTGCAGACTGGAAATTTGAAGAGGTGGTCGGAGTAAGAGACGGGATTCCACGGAAACCGGATCCCACGGCAGCCCTGTCGATCGCAGAGAGTCTTGGAATTGCGCCCGATGAATTCCTTTACCTGGGCGATACGAACACGGACATGAAAACAGCTGTTGCGGCAGGCATGTTTCCGGCCGGGGCTGTATGGGGGTTCAGGACCGCCGGCGAACTTATAGAGGCCGGGGCGCGCATCCTTGTCATGCACCCTGCCGATCTTCTGAACTTTATTTTATAAGAGAAGGCAAAATGATCCCGTTTGAAAAAATAACAAAAGCGGCAAGTCTGATAAAGGATATAATCGTAAGAACTCCTCTTGTTCACTCTCCTTCCTTAAGCAGGATGTTCGGAGGAGATATATTCCTGAAACTTGAAAACCTGCAGAAAACAGGCTCGTTTAAAATAAGGGGAGCAGCCTGCATGATTCTGTCGGATATTGGCAGGTTAGGGCCGTCAGGTGTTGTTGCGGCATCCGCCGGAAACCATGCCCAGGGGGTTGCGCTTGCAGCGAAAAAAGCGGGTGTCCCGGCTGTTATCGTAATGCCTGAATGGGCATCTATAACAAAGCAGGAAGCAACCCGCGCATACGGGGGCGAGGTTATAATTTCAGGCCGCAGCCTCGTTGAGAGTCTTGAAAAAGCAAAAGAGCTTGCAAGGGACGGACGGACTTTTATACATCCTTATGATGACCGGAGAGTTATCGCGGGACAGGGAACTGTAGCCATTGAGATTTTCGGAGATCTGAGTGATGCGGATATGATAATCGTTCCTGTGGGCGGAGGAGGGCTTATTTCGGGAATTGCATCCGCGGCGAAGGTCATAAGGCCTGAAACAAAAATTATCGGGGTACAGTCTGTTGCCTGCCCTTCGGCTCACGCGTCGCTGAAAAAAAGGCGTGCGATCAGGGTTGATTCCTCTCTTTCCATTGCGGACGGGATCAATGTAACGAAACCAGGCAAGTTTAATTTCAGGATAATGCGGGAATGCGTCGATGACATCCGGCTTGTTAAGGAAGAAGATATCGCGGCGGCGGTGCTAATGCTTCTTGAGCGGAATAAGATACTTGCAGAAGGAGCTGGTGCAGTTCCTCTGGCTGCTCTCATGAGCGGGGTGGTAAGAGTTAAAAAAGGGAGCAAAACGGTGCTTGTGATAAGTGGAGGGAATCTGGACAGCCCTCTTCTGGGGCGTATAGTAAACCGGGGCCTCTCAAACAACGGACGCATAATGTGTTTTGCTGTTCATCTCGATGATGTTCCCGGGGCGCTTTCCGGCCTTCTTTCTCTTGTGGCTTCTTTAAAAGCGAATGTTCTCCATATACTGCATCGCAGGAGCGCCCGGATTGTACCCATTTATATGACTGTGGTGGAGCTTGAGTTAGAGACAAGAGGCCCCGGTCACGTGGAGGAGATAACCGCGAGACTGAGAGATGCCGGATATCATATTGAGGTTTGAGTCGCGAGCAGTGAAGGAAGGAATAATAATGATTCATGTTTTTGGTTTATAGTTTCTGATTTCCGGTTAAAAAGCTAAAAAACCAGAAACAACAAACCAGAGACCAGAAACCGAATCTTTAAAGTAATTGCGCGAGAGAGGGCGTTATGGAAGGACTTTACAGATTGCCTGCTGTCGCGAGGAGGGCTTTATTCAGCGCCATCTGATATTCCGGCTGTATCAGGTCATGGTGCCCTTCTTCAAAAGGCACATATACAAGGGTAGAATTTTCAGGCGTTATCCGGACATCCTGGAGTAAGGGAAAATAATCTTTTTTCGGTTTTATAAAACCAGCCATCACGGTTTTAAAACTTTCAATTGCTTCTGTAACCGGGAGATTAACAGGGTGTATTCTGCCGGCAGGCACCTTGCTTTTTATTTCAGCATCGGGCTGCGCAAGTGTCATGTGGGTAGCAAGACGGATAAAATGCTGCGCCCTGATCTTGAATGCCGGGATCCAGAACCTGAAATCGATATTTTTCCATTCATCCCGTGCTACCTTCGGAAGGTTGGCTATTTTTGCAAGGTCCGCATATGAATTAAGAGGTATGCCCGAAATATTTGCCTTTATATGCCAGAAGGGAAGAAATAAAACATCTTCGCCCGGCTCAAGAATGTGGCCGAAATTGATTTTACCGATTTTTTTACCGGCAGGCTGCCACGCGGAATCGCAGTTTTTACACAAGAGAACAAGAGAGTCGCTTTCCCCCGTAAGATCCCAGCCGCAGTCCGGACATATTGCCGGTATGAAATCGATTGTCCAGTCGGGTTTCCCGGTTCTGAAAATATCAAGATTAAAGTCACCCGGGAGTAATGCCGAAACAGGCTTGTTAAGCACGGCATCCCAGAGTTTCTCTTTCACATGAAAAGGCGAGTAGATAATACTTGTTGTATCTCCGATAAATGTTTGAAGGAGAAGGCCTCCGGATTTTTTAACCGAGAACCGCTTTTCGGCGATGCCGACCAGATCGTCCGGGGAAAGTTCAGGTTTTATAAATATTCCCGGAGTTTCAGGGAGAGCGAACTTAAGCTTCAGCGCCTGTGTCCGGAACCCGAGAGATACGGGAAATATTTCTGATTCCGTTCCCTGGTGGCTTATGTCTATAAATCTGTAGACCGTCTCTGCGGGATTGCTTGAACAGAGGGTCCCCTTGAATCGCCAGTACGGAAAATAGACGTCGGGCTTCCGGGCCGGATCGGGGCAGGGAAGTACGTAACGGAAATAGCCGTTTTCCGGAAGAAAAGATTTGACCCTGCAAAACGGGCACGCAAAAAGACGGTCTGTCTCTTCGAGAGACACAGGCGCGCCGCACTGGGGACAATTATGCTCTATACTGATGTTAAAGCTTTTCACCGCACACATTGCAGAAAACCGAGTCGGCCAGATTTTTATCTCCGCATTTGGCGCATACTCTCGGTTTTTCTTTTTCTCCGGCGGGATGGCCGCAGCGGGGGCAGAAATTGGAGTTGGGGGTAAGATTCTTTCCGCAGCTTCCGCAACGCACAAAGACAAGCTGCTGGTGGCCGCAGCTGGGGCAGAATTTTGCGTCAAAAGCCACCTGATTGCCGCATTCAGGGCAATTCACCGATTCTTTTGCGCCTGCATTGCCCGGCTTCTTTTCTCCGGCTGTAAAGTATTGTGCAAACATTGCAGGCATCATAATTCCCAGACCCGTACCCATTCCCGCCGAAGCTCCATCCGCTTCCGATGCTTTTTCCATCGCCATCGCGGCTTTCAACTGCATAAGTTTGTTCATGTCGTCAAAGAGGCCGATGCGGCTCCGGTCATCTATTGCCTGCTGAACTTCGGGCGGAGGAGTGATTGAGTTGATATAGATATCCGACAGAGCAAGTCCGAAACGGCCGAAATCGGCTTTAAGGCGCTTCGCCAGCCCTTCCGCTATATTTTCGTATTTTGCCGGCAGATTCAGTATGGAATCAAGGGCCTCTCCCATGTAGTCGTTGAATCTCGAGACGATCACGCTGTTTAAATATTCTTCTATTTCGGCGGTTGTGAAAATCCCCTGAGTGCCGACCATGCTGTTTATGAAAAGAACAGGCTGTGTGACCTGCATATTGAATATTCCGAAAGCCCGCAATCTCACGAGTCCCAGTTGAGAATCCTTGAATGCAACAGGGTCTCTTGTGCCCCACTTTAGGTTTGTGAAGACCTTGAGGTTTACAAAATAGACTTCGGCCCGCAGCGGGCTGGACATGCCCCACGGAATGCTTGCTATTTTTGTGAGTACCGGGATATTGGCGGTCTTAAGGGTATGGCGTCCCGGACCGAAGGCGTCGATGGCTTTCCCCTTGTAGAAAAAGACCCCTGCCTGGCTTTGTCTTACGGTCATCTGCGCGCCGTATTTGATCTCTCCGGAGCCTTTTTCAGGAATACGGTGAACAAGCTCCCTGCCTGTGTCATCAAACCATTCCAGATTTTCCAGAAAAAAGATGTTGTCTGTTCCCATTATTCCGCTCCTTTATTTGTTTTCCATCCGGAAATGGCCCTTTTGTGCGATCTCTGTGTCAATCTGCGTGATTTCTTGTGCGACATACTATGCGTATGTCT
>CAZOEH010000275.1:0-4593 GCA_964578785.1 uncultured Desulfonema sp.
GTACGGAATTTGGTTATATATATGATGCAATACGGGCGGGTTGAATTTAGAAGGAGAAATAATGGGGTCTGCAAAAGGAAATAAGAGCGGATCGGTCATGATAGTCGGAGCGGGTATTGCTGGCATGCAGTCGGCGCTCGATCTTGCCGAATCCGGCTATTACGTATATCTTGTGGAGAAATCGGCCGCTATCGGCGGCATAATGTCTCAGCTCGATAAGACCTTTCCGACAAACGACTGCGCGATGTGAGTCATCTCGCCCAAACTGGTCGAGGTCGGCCGGCATCTAAACATAGAGCTTCTTACAAATACCGAACTTCTGGCGCTTGAAGGAGACCCGGGAAATTTTACGGCAAAGATCAAACAGAATCCCCGGTTCGTGGATCTTTCAAAATGCACAAGCTGCGGGGACTGCGCCAAGGTCTGTCCAATTGAAGTTCCGAATGAATACGACAAGGGACTTACAACACGGAAGGCCATATTCAAGCAGTATGCCCAGGCAATTCCGGGCGCTTACGGAATAAGCAAGAGAGGGACGGCGCCGTGCAAGGCCACCTGTCCCGCCCACGTAAGCATCCAGGGCTTTATCGCCCTCATAAATTCAGGGAAGTACAGGGAGGCCCTCGAGCTCTTCAAGGAAGAGCATCCTTTCCCCGGAGTCTGCGGGAGGGTATGCCATCACCCGTGCGAAGGGATCTGCACGAGAAATGATGTTGATAATCCCCTTTCCATTCAGTATCTTCACAGGTTTCTGGCGGATAAAGATCTTGCGGGCGATGCTCCTTTTGTCCCGAAGATTTCCGAAAAACGATCCGAAAAGGTTGCCATAATAGGCTCCGGCCCGGCAGGTCTTACAACGGCATATTACCTTGCCATGAAAGGCTACCAGGTAACGGTATTCGAAAAACTGCCGGTTGCGGGCGGAATGATGGCTGTCGGAATTCCGGCATACCGCCTTCCGAGAAACGGGCTTGCGGCGGAGATAGCAATAATTGAGAAGATGGGAGTCGCGATAAAAACAGGCGTTACCTTCGGCCAGGATATCACTCTTGAAAGCCTGAAGGCGGACGGGTTCAAAGCCGTATTTCTTGCCACAGGCCTGCATGGAAGCAGAAGACTCGGGGTTCCGGGCGAGGATATGGATGGGGTTCTGCCGGGTATCGCTTTCTTAAGGGATGCGGCATTGAATAAAAAGATCGCTCTCGGGAAAAAAGTCGTTGTTGTCGGCGGCGGGAATGTCGCCATTGATGTGGCTTTGACTGCAAAGCGCCTCGGCGCATCCGATGTCTCGATGGTCTGCCTTGAATCAAGAGATGAGATGCCTGCCTGGGATTATGAAATCGAAGAGGCTATTGAAGAGAATATCAACATAATAAACTGCTTCGGCCCAAAAAGTTTTGCCGGGAAAGACGGAAAAGTTACCGGCATTGAATTCAAGCAGTGCACATGCGTGTTTGACGACAAACGCTGCTTCAATCCCCAGTACGACGAGAAGGTCGTCCAGACCCTCGATGCGGATACTGTTATTGTAGCGATCGGACAGTCGGCTGAACTTTCTTTTGCCAAAGAGCAGAATATCGCTGTAACGAAAAGAGGCGGTCTTGAATCCGATCTCCTGACCTTCCAGACGCCGGTTCCATGGGTATTTGCCGGCGGCGATGTCGTTTACGGCCCCAAATCGGTTGTGGATGCGGTTGCAAGCGGAAAAGAAGCCGCTGAGAGCATCGACCGTTTCATAAACGGGCTGGATATAAAAGAGGGCAGGGAGAAGACATGGGAGCCTGTAAAACCCGACACCTCCGGAGAAGCGAAAAAAGAGCGCATCCCGATGAAGAAGCTTTCTCCCGGGGAGAGAGACGGGAATTTCAATGAGGTCGCCCTCGGATATGATGAAGAGGAGACCAGGAAGGAAGCTGAAAGATGCCTGAAGTGCGGGATATGTTCGGAATGCTACCAGTGCGTGAACGCTTGTCTGGCAAAGGCGATAGATCACAATCAGACGCCGGTTGAAAAAGATATTACGGTCGGCTCTGTGATTCTTTCATCCGGAAGCGACGTCTATGATCCTTCAGTACTTGCCGAATTATACCGCTACAAGGTCAGCCCGAACGTTCTCACGAGCCTTGAGTTTGAAAGAATATTGAGCGCTTCAGGCCCAACAATGGGGCACCTTGAGCGTCCTTCCGATAAGACCGATCCTAAAAAAGTCGCATGGCTTCAGTGCATCGGTTCAAGAGATACCAATAAATGCGGAAACGGATACTGCTCATCGGTATGCTGCATGTACGCCATAAAAGATGCAATGATAGCGAAAGAGCACTCGCACGGCGAGCTTGACTGCGCTATATTCAATATGGATATCAGGACATTCGGCAAGGATTACGAAAAGTATTATCTTCGCGCGAAAGACCGGGAAGGTGTCCGTTTCGTAAAAGCAAGAGTCCATACAATAACCGAAATTCCTGAAACGGGAGATCTCTCTCTGCGATTTGCGGATGAAGACGGGGCTATCATGGAGGAGACTTTTAGCATGGTCGTCCTTTCGGTAGGCCTTCAGGTTCCGGATAGTTCGGTAGAGCTTGCAAAACGCCTTGGTGTCGGACTGAATAAGTATAAATTCGCGGAGACCGATCCTTTTACGCCTGTAGCCACTTCCCGTCCCGGAGTTTTCACATGCGGCATTTTCCAGGGGCCGAAAGATATTCCAAGCTCCGTTACCGAAGCAGGGGCAGCAGCCTGCGAGGCCGGTTCAGAGCTTTTCGAAGCAAGGGGCACGGACACAAAGGCTCGCGTTGTTCCTGATGAAATCGATGTAAAGGGAGAGGCTCCGAGGATAGGAGTCTTTGTCTGCAATTGCGGCATAAACATAGGAGGCATCGTCAATGTTCCGGAAATCAGGGATTATGCCCTGAAACTTCCCAATGTCGTTTATTCGGATGAAAATCTTTTTACATGCAGCCAGGACACGCAGGACAAGATCAAGGAAAAAATAATTGAGCATAAATTAAACCGCCTTGTCGTGGCATCGTGCAGCCCGAAAACACATGAGAATATGTTCATGGAAACCCTTGAAGCATGCGGGCTCAACAGGTACCTCTTTGAAATGGCCAACATCAGAAACCAGAATTCGTGGATTCATTCCAAGAGTCCCGACCTTGCCACCCAGAAAGCCAAGGATCTTGTCCGCATGGCGGTAGCCCGCGCCGGAACCCTGAAACCTCTTACCGAGAGAGTTATCCCCGTAAACAAGCGGGCTCTCGTGATAGGCGGAGGAGTCGCGGGAATGAACGCAGCACTCGGCCTCGGGAAACAGGGTTTTGAGGTTGTCCTGGTTGAAAAAGAGAAAGAACTGGGCGGAATGGCCCGCAGGCTCCATCATACGATCGAAGGGAATGATATAAGAGCTTATCTTGAAAAGCTTTCTCTTGAAGTAAAGGGCTGTGAAAAAATCAGAGTCCTGACCGATGCCCGCATCGTGGGCTTCGGCGGATACAAGGGCAACTTCAATACGGATGTTGTTACAGGCGGCGGAAAAGAAAAACAGAATATCGAGCACGGGATAATTATTGTTGCAACAGGCGCCAATGAATACAAGCCGCAGGAGTATCTGTATGGTGAAGACAGCCGGGTCATGACCCAGGTCGGGCTCGGGGATCTCCTCGAAGAAAAGGGCGCATCCGGACTAAACAGCGTCGTCATGATCCAGTGCGTTGGATCAAGAAACGAGAAAAACCAGAATTGCTCGCGGATCTGCTGTCAGAATGCCGTAAAGAACGCCCTTATTATCAAAAAGCAGAATCCCGGGGCCATGGTATATGTCCTGTACAGGGACATAAGAACGTATGGACTCCTCGAAGATTACTATACCGAGGCAAGAAGGCTCGGCGTCATATTCATACGCTTTGATGAGAAGACTCCTCCTGAAGTCAAAAGCACGCCGGAAGGGCTGATCGTTTCGGTAAACGATCATATCCTCAAAAAACAGCTCGAAATTGAAGCCGATATGCTGATACTGAGCGCCGGAGTTACGGCTCAGGATACGGACGAACTGAGCGGGATCATGAAACTCGGCCGCAATCAGGAAGGTTTCTTTATCGAGGCCCATGTCAAGCTGAGACCGGTTGATATGCCGGGCGACGGAATATTTTTATGCGGCATGGCCCACAGCCCCAAGCTGATATCCGAAACAATTGCGCAGGCAAAGGCCGCTGCATCAAGAGCTACCACTTTCTTATCCAAGTCTGAAATAAAGCTTTCTGCGATCACGGCAAGGGTTGACACTGATCACTGCGTAAAATGCCTCACATGCGTCAGGTCATGTCCGTTCGGTGTGCCTGTGTTTAATGAAAAAGAAGGCGTTATCGAAATTGACGAGGCGCTCTGCCACGGATGCGGTGTTTGCGCGGGTGTATGCCCGAGGCAGACAATACAGCTCAACTATTACGAAGATGATCAGATAATGTGTAAAATAGACGCCTTGCTGGCGGGAGGTATGTAATGTCCGATTTTGAACCGACAATCATAACTTTTTGTTGTGATTACTGAGGATATTCTGCTGCGGACCTGGCAGGTTCGATGCGGCTTGATTATCCC
>CAZOEH010000276.1:0-4576 GCA_964578785.1 uncultured Desulfonema sp.
GCGATCGAAAATACAAACTCGACAAGAGAACTGATGGAAGAAGTATTTGAGCTGGCAACCCATGTTCCATCCCCGACAAACGGCCATGATCTCTCCAATTTCGGAATCGTTATGGCCCTTCTTCTGGGAACCGAAGCGGCAACCGGGATTTCAAAGGCTTTCCGGGATGAATTCGCGGCAAGAAACCGGGAGATGAAACCCGGCATGCCGGGTGAAAAACACCGGCTTATGTGGATTCAGAACAGGATACAGTTCAGGAGTCCTCTCGATGCGCTTTTAAGAGAACAATACAAGGCCAATATAGTCGTCGACGAACTCAACAGCATAACATGGGAACCGATCGATCCTGATGATCCTTATACGGGTCTTGCCAGAAGAGCGATTTCAATCCCTTTCAACGGAAATATCAGGCGAAGGGTGAAGCATTTACAGGAACTTGCCTTGTCATATAAAATCGACGGAGCAATCAATCCCTGTCACAGGGGATGCAGGCAGGGCGCAGGAGCAAGGGGACTTATAAGCGAAGGCCTGAAGGAGATAGGAATTCCGGTTTTAAACCTCGAAGTCGATGTTGTTGATCCGCGTGATTTCGCGGAAGGCCAGCTTTCGACAAGGATCGAAGCTTTCATCGAAATGCTCGAAACAAAGAAATAACGGCTTCCTAAAAAGTCATATGCGAACGGATTTGAGATTTCTGGGAAACAGATTTTTAAAGAACTGAGCGTTAAAAATCACAAGCCTTTGAGGGCGTCAGCCCAAAGTTTCTTGTGATTTAGCGAGGTGATTTAAAAATCCCCAAAAAGCTCATTAAGAGAGCATATTCAGACTTCCAACGAGTTCGTCGAATATAGATTGCCACAAAGCGGCATAAAATTGCTTTTTACGAATCCATCAGATTTGATTGGATCATATCATGATAATAGGTCTGGATGTCGGAGGAACACATACTGACGTTGCCCTTCTCGGAAAGAACGGGATCGAAAGGGAGATTAAAGTCCCTACAGACGAATCCGATCTTTTCTGTTCCGTTCTCTCAGGCCTTGAAAAAATTACGGAAAATATCGACCCGTTGACAATCGAACGTATCGTCCTCAGCACAACCCTGATAACGAATGCCGTTGTTCAGAATAAAATTCCCGATGTCGGAATGATAGTCTCTTCCGGTCCCGGTATCGACCCCGAATTTTACCGGACCAACCGTTTCTACTACCCTGTTTCGGGTTCAATTGATCACAGGGGAAGGGAAATTGAACCCATCGACATTAATCAAATTGAAAAAATCGCATGGGATCTGAAAAAGGAAGGGATCAGATATGTGGGAGTAGTCGGCAAGTTTTCAGTCCGGAATCCGTCCCACGAGAAGGATATTGCAAGGATCCTCGGGAATTTTTTCGATAAGGTTTTTACAGGGCACAGAATTTCAGGAAGCCTTAATTTTCCGAGACGAATAGCAACTACCTATCTTAATGCAGCCGCTTATCCCATCCATAAATGTTTTTTCGACGCGGTTAAAAAATCCCTTGTGGAAAAAAAGCTTGATATCCCGATCTATATTCTTAAAGCCGATGGAGGCACAACCAGCCTCGATGCTTCAACCGATTTTCCGGGGCAGGCCATATTTTCCGGCCCTGCGGCAAGCGTCATGGGGGCGATGCCTTTCTCCCCGGATAATGAGGAATGTGTAGTTCTTGATATAGGCGGAACAACCACGGACATGGCGATCCTGATTAATCATGTTCCGGTTTTAAATCCGGTCGGGATAAACCTCGGCGACTATAAAACTCTTATACGCTCACTTGAAACAAATTCCATAGCAATAGGCGGGGACAGCTCGGTTTGTGTGGATGAAAACGGAAAACTTAAGATCGGCCCGCAAAGAGTTGGCCCTGCGATGGCTTATGGAGGTACTGTTCCGACAGTAACGGACGCTCTTGTCGTGTTAGGTAAAATAAGGGAGTGCGACAGGGATAGAGCTTTCAAAGGCATGGAATCGGTTGCTCTTTCTCTCGGTATCCCGATCGAAAAGGCTTCATCTGAAATTTTTGATAAAGCCTGTGAAGCGATTCTGCTTGAAGTAAGAAAGATGATTTCTAGAATCAACAGTAAGCCGGTCTATACTATCCATGAGGTTATGGAGGATTACAGAATAAACCCCGCAAAGATTTTGCTGATCGGGGGACCGGCCCCGTATTTTGCCGGCAGAATCGAAGAGCTTTCCGGGTGCAGGGTAAGAGTCGTGCCGAGATGGAATGTCGCCAATGCCATAGGCGCCGCAATCGCAAGAACAACGTGTGAAGTGGCGCTTATAGCCGATACAGAACTTGGCTTTGCTTTATCCGCGGAAGAAGGCTTTAGTGAAAAAATTGCGGCAAACTTCACGATGACGGATGCGGTTAAAACCTCTTTCCGGCTATTAACTGAAAAAGCCATGAAAAGAGGGGCGGACGAAAGCGACCTGGAAATGGAAGTGATAGAATCGCTGCAGTTCAACATGGTAAAAGGTTTCTATACATCAGGAAGAAATATTCGCGTGAGAGCGCAGATTAAACCCGGACTTATTCAGGGATATGATCTGATAGCCGATACGCCGGCGGTATGACATGAGCGCTTTGATATCTTGACTGAAGCTATGTCGGGGTATGGGCTGACGCGAATCCGCCGGAATAATATGCGGAAACATGATCAACGCCCCCGGGTGTTCTACAAGAGATTGGACAGGCAGATAAGATACACGGCTTCGTGAAGATAATTCCATTGGGGCTGTTCGGATCTAATGGATGCGGATATGCTGCCGTTGCAAGAAAAAGGAAAAAATCCGTCGGATTCGCGTCAGCCCATACCCCGACATAGCTTTAAATCGTATGTTATGCAAAGGTCTCAACATATGAAACTTGAAGCCGAACATAAAACAGGACTTGTTTTCTTCCCGGCCTTCGACTGGGCGATAAGCCCGACTCATCCCGAAAGGGAGGAGCGGCTTCTTTACACACAGGACCAGGTGCTTGAGGAAGGACTCTTTGATATCGAAGGGATAGTGGAGCTGAAACCGGAGCTTGTTCTGGAACAGGATGTAAAGAGAGTCCATTTCTGCGTTCCCGATGCTGAACATGTCATGACCGAATCGCATTTTATAAGCGCGGGCTGCGCCAAAACGATAGGAAAGGCGGTGCTCGATAAAAAAGTAAAAAGAGGCTTCTCTCTTGCCCGTCCGCCCGGTCATCACGCGATGCGCGTGGTGCACGGAGCGAGAGGGTTCTGCAATGTCAACACAGAAGCGATCATGATCGAATATCTGCGGAAGGAATACGGCATCAGAAAGGTCGCCATCGTTGACACCGACTGTCATCACGGCGACGGCACTCAGGACATATACTGGCATGATCCCGACACCCTTTTTATCTCTCTCCATCAGGACGGAAGGACTCTTTATCCCGGTTCCGGATTTCCATATGAGCTGGGAGGACCCAACGCCGCCGGAACGACTGTTAATATTCCTCTTCCGCCTCATACATCAGATGAAGGCTTTCTCTATACAATGAAAAATGTCGTCATGCCGATCCTCGATGATTTCAAGCCGGAAATCATCATAAATTCAGCCGGACAGGATAATCATTTCACGGATCCGATAACCAATATGAATTTTTCCGCACAGGGCTACGCCGCTCTCACATCCATTTTAAAACCGGATATCGCCGTGCTTGAAGGCGGGTATTCAATTGAAGGAGCCCTCCCCTACGTCAACCTCGGGATACTTCTCGCGATGTCCGGCATCGACTACAGCAGGGTGAAAGAGCCCCTGTATGATCCCGGCAGGTACAGGCAAACCCCGGAAGTTACGATGAACATAGAAAAAACCGGCGAAACCGTATTAAGTTACTGGCGGAACAGAGAGAAGATTGCGGAACGCATGAGAGATAAAAAAGATTTTGATGAAAGAAAACGCAGCATATATTACGACACGGACAACATAAGAGAAGAGCAGAAAGAAACCGTAAAAGTATGCTGCGACTGTGCCGGAGCTCTCAAAATTGATTCAACTTCAGACAGAGGAACCCGCCTGCTTGCCGTTCATATTCCGATGAGGGCCTGCGGAAAATGCCGTGACCTTGGATATATCTGGTATCATTCCGCCGAACCGAACTGCTATGATATGGTCTTTTTGCAGGACAGGCCCGAAGATTTTTATCTTGAACGCGGATAAAAAGCAGGTCAGTCCTTTTATCTCACCTCCCCTGGCCGATCTCGAAGTTCGCCATCATCTCAAGGGCACGCACCATTGCGGAATGATCCCAGTCGCTACCCTCGTGGGCAGCACAGGAATTGAACAACTCCTGACAGGTTGCCGTGTTCGGCAGGCTGACACCGATGGCGCGTGCCGAAGAGAGTGCAAGGTTGAGATCCTTCTGGTGAAGGGCGATGCGGAAACCGGGGTTGAAGGTGCGTTTGATCATTCGCTCCCCGTGGACTTCGAGGATGCGTGAGGAGGCAAAGCCTCCCATCAGGGCCTGGCGGACTTTGGCCGGATCTGCTCCGGCTTTGGAGGCGAACAGCAGCGCTTCACCAACGGCCTCGATGT
>CAZOEH010000277.1:0-4544 GCA_964578785.1 uncultured Desulfonema sp.
CTGGCGGCAAATTCACGAATGGTTACCGGATAATAAACATCGTCCATTTGTGCGGAAACGATCTCGCGGAAACTTATATTCCCATGCGCCGGGCCGATGATTTCCACCTCGTTTCCCTGCACGTATAAAGGCGCGAAAAAAGGAATGGCGTTGATGTGATCCCAGTGCGGATGGGAAATAAACAGCTTGGCGGTAACTCTCGGCTCTTTTTGCGCGGCAAGATGCTCGCCCAGACCGGTAATACCCGTACCCGCATCAAAAATGAGTAACGGCTCATGGTCCACGAACAAAGAAATACACAGTGTGTTACCGCCGTAGCGGAGGGAATTTTTACCGGGCACCGGCAACGTTCCCCGCGTACCCCAGTAAGAGAGGGTGATGTCTTTACTCATGACGGACATCACTTCCTGCAAAAACTTTTCCGGATCGGATATCAGGGCCTGCTTGATCAAAAAGGCGTCCGCGCCGACCCCTTTTGCGCGCCGCTTGTCGAACTCGTAAGTTTTCCCCGTCAGTATGATAATTTTTGTCTGGTCCAGTTCGCTGAGCTTGCGAAAACGCACGCACAGCTCATAACCGTCGATAGCCGGCATCATCAGGTCGAGCAGGATGGCGTCCGGCTGAAAAGCGAGCACGGCATCTGTAGCCTCCTGCGGTAAAGTGGTGGACTGCACCTCGTGCCCGGCATCCCGGAGTATCTGGGTAACCGCCTCAACGATTAAGATACTATCGTCTATAACGAAAAATTTCATAAGAATTATCCATAATAAGTGTGTCGGAGTTACAGGAAATGCGGTAGATAGTTTGGTGCAATATCATAATATTAATACTATTTCAACTTTATCTTCCATATTCGCCCCACCCCGCTTCCCATTTCCGGCATCAGCCGGACTTATCGAAAGTGGATTACGATCAAAGGAGATCCTGATGTGTAAATGGCATCACAGTTAAAAACTTTACAGAGTACACCTGCTATAAAGAATGAATTGGTGATAAGTATTGAAGATTTCGGAATGAAACAAATACACTGCTCATCGGGAAAGACTGTATTTCTGTTATTTTTATCTCTTAAGATTGTAAGCCGCTGTGGTTTCTGTCCAGTCCGTTGGTTCGATCTGGTTTAATCTCCTGACAAGGTCGCTGATCATTCCTGTTGACTTTGCATCATAGACCTGGAAAATTCCTTCTCTAAAACCAATGGAAAGGAGATCTTCCTTCTCCCGGGTAGCGATGATCTTGATTCTTTCTTCAGCAGAGGCTTCTTTGAACTTCGGAAGGAACATGGCTTTCAGATTAACCGGACTGTCTGCTGGAGGGAATTGGTGAACCCTTCCCGCCCTGGTAAAATTGTCCGTCATATTGGAATTGGGGAGAAGGAGGGTAACGGAGCCGTCAGCCGATATGGAAAATATATATACATGAGAGTCTTTATTCACCTGGTAGAAGATCTTAACTTCATCCCCTTCCCTCATGTCGGTTTTTGAGAGGGACAGCTTTACCGAGAGACCTTCTCCCTTCTCAGGATATACGGGTTCGATCAGGGCCTTGATTGTAATCCTGTAGAGGTTTCTTTCCTTTGAATCCCAATCTGAAGATATGATTTCTTCCTTCGTGATTTTCCCTCTGACAGCGGCATATATAAGGTCTTCGGCAATCACGCTGTTCCGGACCAGTGTGTGAGATTTAATGAACACACCAACAGCCTTTTCTACCGCCTTACTTTGCGCATCCCGTTTGGCCCTATCTTTTACTTCCTTTAGTGTATCCATTTCCCCTTGATATGATTCACCATCAGCCATGACCCAAAGGGGCTTTTCAGCAGCAACAGATATGAGAGGAAAAACCAGAAATATGCATATTGCAAGAATCTTTTCCATAAATGATCCTTAATTCTTTTTTGCCTCAATCAATTGCGGTGTCTGCGCGTTATTGTAACGTTTCCTTGCAATGCGTTCAACTTCGGGCTTTATATAAGTAAACAAGTCACCGACTGAAATTGTGCCGTTCTGTTTTACAAAATTCCCATCCTTGATACCCTTGAGTATAAAGTAGGTAAAGAGCCCGTGGCTTTTTTCTTCATAAGTCGAACTTATTTGTTTGCTTGATGCGGCAGCCATGACAGTTACATTCCCGGGTATGACAAAGGAACTTTGCAGATTCATAACAAGAGGCCGCGCACCTTTTGCCAGAACGGACCTTCCGCCTGTTCCGGAAAAACAGGAATCGAGGGCAACTATAATTTCTTTTGCCGGCAGTCTGCCTAACTGCTCATAAAGCCTTTGCAGCGAATAACCCGTATCATCTATAAAGGAAGGATCGCCGTCATAAGGTACAAGATACGCGTCTCCCGTATTCGGATTTGGTGCACCGTGGCCGGAAAAGTAGATAAAAACGGAACTGTCCGCTTCGACATTATTGGACAGCCATCTTCCCAGGTATTTGTCAAAATCACTTTTGGAAGCTTTGTCATTTAATAAGATGACCACATTCTCTGCGGGGTATCCCATTACCTTTAACAGGTACTCTGCGACAATTCGGGCATCATGCGTCGCAAAATCGGCAGTCGGCAGTTTCTGCCGATACTGTTCAATGCCGATAATCACCGCATAGGCGTTTTTGTTCGGTTTTGATTTAACGGCGGGGAGTTCGTCAACATCTGAAACAGGCTGCTTTACAGTCATTGTCTGCGCATACGGAGATCCTGCGGAACTATCGGGCAACTTACCGCCTGAGGCAAGAAATATCTGCCTCAAGACAAGGAAACTGTCGTCCTGATCTACAATATTGGCAAGATCCTGGAAAGCGTTGGCCAGAGTCAGTTTGGGATCAACCCCGCTTGCCGAACCCATGTACGATTTTTTCCAGAGGTACGCCCCGGTATTGGAATTGATTATGGTTAGGTCCAGAAAGACGTCCGCTTTGATGGTTTGAGAGTCAGGCGATGCGCCGACATTCGCTTTTTTAATGGATCCCTTCAAGATGAATGGTGAAGGTCCCTGCTGAATTCCCCTGCGATGGAGAGACTTTTTCACCAGATCTTCAAATACCTCCGTGATGTCACGGTCGGACGTAATCGTTACGGTGCCTGCGAATCCCCCTTTTCCCAGATTATCATACTGGCCAAGGATACTTCGGTTAGACCGCTCATCACGGAACCGGTCTATCACAATCGTATAGACCGGTTCTTTCGCAATAACCCCACCCGATGCTGCTGGTGCAAGGTCTGAAGCAGAGATGACCAAGGGAGCTCTGGATGTCGGGAAGCATCCGCATAAAACAGCCAGAAGTACGGACAAGAGCCCTGATCGCCATTTCATGGATTACCTCCCTGTACTGCCCGGTATGTCTAATTTATAAAGGGTTGCCCCCCATTCGTCGGCCAATTCGCTGAGTATCAAAGACATGGTCGTATTGATCCCATGAATCCAGCCCGGGCCCGGATTGAATGCGCTCCACGAAAAGTTATGGGACGGTGATATTCCTTTTGTGTTTAAAATCTCCCTGTTCTGGCCATCCAGCACGTTCATGCTCCATGCAGCCGTTATGTCGCACGTCTCTCCGGTCACGATCACATGCTCTTTTGTCAATATTTGTCCGATATTCAGATTGACAACAGCGTCATATTGGCCGGGTTGAGGCAGATCCCGGAGAACCACGACCTGCCTGAATGCCTGTGAAAAGGTATCCTGAACAATCCTGGATAAATCACGCTCGAGCAGCAATCCCTGGGCACGCATATCGGCGGTCATGTCCCTGGAGTAGCTGCCTTGCCCTTTGTAAAAGAGCGAATAAGGCATGGGATCCGGAATAACAATACCCATTTTGAGCGGCCTGATATCGGACGGAGCAATGTTTAAGTTTGGCGTGATGGGCTTAATCTCAACTGGCGGCATCGATGCGCAGCCAACCATCATTAAAATCATGGTGAGAAACGAAAGATACAAGAATTTTTTCATAACCGGAATCCTCTCTTTCATAATTCATTGAAGTAATTGTCCGTTATCTGAATATCCTTTCGTGATACGCGCCACAGATGTATCTTAATAAGATCTTCTTCTTGATTATGAAGTATATCTGGCGTATACGGGACACCCATGTCCCCCATTACACAAGGCGTCCGCGCCGACCTCTTTTGCCCGCCGCCTGTCGAATTCGCAGGAAATAAGGTAGCGGTTCAATAGCATAAAATTGATACTATTTCAACTTTATCCTCCATAGTCGCCTTATTCCGCTTCCCATTTCCGGCATCAGCCGGACTGAGTGAAAGAAAATTACGATCAAAGGAGATCCTGCCGGGTAGATGGCATCACGGTTGAAAACTTTGCAGAGTACACCCATAACTGTTCACAAGCCGGTAGTTGTCAGAATTGAGGATTACTGATCGAAACAAATAATTTATATGAATTGCTCATTAATTTTAAAGTTCGCAGTTTTACTTTCCTCATTGGTTACGTCTTGCGTTTTTACTATTTTGGAGAGCATTTTTTACAGTGATACTCCACCCGCAGAGCGGGTGGCATCAGGTAGCCCCCCAGAGGGGGGCA
>CAZOEH010000278.1:0-4542 GCA_964578785.1 uncultured Desulfonema sp.
CCCAGCCATCTCTTCACGTTTAACAATTTTAAACATCTTATGACCTCCGGTAAAAAATTATTATATTTATACGGCAGTCAACCGTTACCTGCCAATTTATGCCCGAAATACGGCTTTTCAGACAACCATATAATATTCATTAAATCAACTTTAAAATATGCCGGCAAAGTAAAAGACAAAATTTTTACCTCTAAGGCCACAAAGAGCACAAAGGAATCAAATCGGGGTTAAGAGAGCATATTTGGATTTTTAAGAAACTATCAAAGATAACGGCTTCGTAAAAAGTTGCCATTGAAAATATCATTTTTAAATGCTAATTGTTAATTATATCATTTAACCATTTATTATTTGTGACCTCTTAACAAGTACCAAATCTGGTGTAACCAATGAAATTATTTGACAGCCACTGTCATCTGGATGACCGGGCATATGATAAGGATTTCGATTCGGTCATAAAAAGAGCTAAAAATGCAGGCGTTTGCAAAATAATGCTTGTTGGAATAGATTTGAAAAGTTCCGTCAAAGCGGTAAAACTGGCAGAATCGAACCCCGGCTTTTTCGCTTCGGTTGGAGTCCACCCGCATGACTCGAAAGAGTGCAGCAATGATACCCTGAACTTTTTAAGAGATATTTCCGAAAACAGGAAAGTCAAAGCATGGGGTGAAACAGGACTTGATTTCAACCGCATGTTCTCACCAAGAGAGGATCAGGAGAAATGGTTCATAAAGCAGCTTGAAACCGCATTTGACCTCGGGTTGCCTCTGATATTTCACGAAAGAGAGAGCAACGGGAGATTCCTCGAAATTCTCAAGGCTTATGAAAAAGATGAAATAAAGGGAGTTATGCATTGCTTCAGCGGAACCATGGCAGAGCTTAAGAAATACCTTGATCTCGGACTCTGCATAGGTATAACCGGCATTGTGACGATCATGGGCCGTGGCGAAGAACTGAGAAATCTTATCCCTGTGATTCCGGACGACCGCCTTCTTATTGAAACTGATGCGCCTTATCTCACACCCGCTCCTGAGAAAAATCAAACCCGGCGCAACGAACCGGCCTTTGTAAAATCGGTTCTTTTGAAGCTGGCTGAAATAAAAAATGAAGATCCTGAGGCCATCTCAGCCAGAATCTTTGAAAATACATGCAGGCTCTTTGATATCGCCCAAACATGAATTCAAAAAACCGGATTTTTGACTTTTTACGGAACCATCACGATTAGCGATTATTTTTCACCCAAAAAGGAGGTACGTAATGAAGATTTCAATCGTTTATTATTCGATGTACGGTCATATTTATAAAATGGCGGAGGCGGTGAAGGAAGGCGCAGGCAAGATAAAAGGAGCTGATGTAAATATTTATCGTGTTCCGGAAACGCTGTCGGACGAAATTCTTGGAAAGATGGGCGCCCTTGATACACAGAAAGGTTTTGCCCGTATCCCGGTTTGCAAAGTTGAAGATCTTGCCGCATCAGATGCCATCCTTTTCGGAACACCCACACGTTTCGGAAACATGTGCGGACAAATGCGCCAGTTCCTTGACTCAACCGGAGGGCTCTGGGCAAAAGGGGCTCTTGTCGGAAAAGTCGGAAGCGTCTTTACAAGCAGCGCGACACAGCACGGAGGACAGGAATCGACAATTCTTTCTTTTCATATCACACTCCTGCATCAGGGTATGATAATAGTCGGATTGCCCTATGCCTTTGCGGGGCAGATGCGCATTGATGAAATTACCGGCGGCTCTCCCTACGGAGCATCAACTATTGCAGGCGGAGAAGGTGAAAGGATGCCCAGCCGGAATGAGCTGGATGCAGCCCGTTTTCAGGGAAAGCATGTTGCAGAGATTACGGCAAAACTGATTCGATAAAAAATTACGGAATGCGGCGTAACAGAGGTTATGTTATGAAAAATCCTTTTGCAAGACTTCCCATATATGTTCTGGCGGCAGCGGCTGTTTTGCTTCTTAACTCCTGCGCAGGAACCAGGCTTAAAGCAATTCCTTCTCCTCCTCCTACCGCGAAACTGAGGGTCTATGTTCAACCTATATCCGCGCCTTTTCCGTTTCAATCCGGAGCAGGAGCCTGGGACTCTTCACATAAAGAATTCGCAACAAGACAGATCAGTGGTATTGAACAATTTCTAAACCAGACCGGCATTTATGAGGTTGTGCCGGAACAAGATATAAAAGAAGTTCTCGGGGGGCAGAACCCGTTATATCTGGAGATGGCGCAAAATAAATGGGCGCTTGCAAGACAGATAGGGAAAACCCTTTACGCCGAATATGTTTTTGTAATCGAGCGTAGGGCGGAACCGAACAAAATGGGAAATGCCGACCGTTACTTCGCTATAAACCTGATAAACACCAGCTCTGGAAAATTGTTTGAAGTGAGCGCCCGGCTTGACATATTTGACAACGCAAGTAATGAAAGGCGGTCGGCAATCTTAAAGAAATTATACAGCACTGTTTTTCTGAGTGCAAAGAAAGACATGCTTGAAACAGCAATCAAAAAGAGCGAAAATATGTATTCAAAGGATAAGGAGATTGCCTCTGCTCCGAAACCTCAAGCATCTGTAATCCAGCAGGCTCCCGAAAAGCAGATTACCCCTCCGGAGCCAAAGCCAAAAGCTTTACCAACTCCTGAACCGAAACTTATTGCAGCGGCCCCGAAATCCGAACCGGCAAAACCACCGAATGCGGTACCCGTGAAGCCCCAACAGGAAGATATTTCAGGTATGTACAAACTGGTTATCTATGATCTGGAGGCGCCTGAACAATACAGGCCTGTTGCGCTGATACTGACAGAGATTCTCAGGGAAGAGCTTTTTCTTCTTAACAGATTTATCCTGGTAAACAGGGAACACATGCTCGACGTACTCCGAGAAATGGCACTTCAGCATAGCGGCCTTATCGATGAAAAACAGGCCGTTAAAACAGGGAAAGGGCTTGCCGCGAACCAGGTGGTCACGGGAAGTCTTGGCATTCTCGGAAAAACTTACTTTTTGCAGGCAAAAAGGATAGATGTGGAAACATTCGCAACTCTCGGCCTGGCATCAGTAAGGTTTGCACAGGGAGAGGAAGAGGATGTTCTTGCCAAGCTGCCCGCCCTTGCGAAGAGTCTTGCGGGCATGCGTTGATTCTTTAACTATTTGGCCATGAGATGAGCAACCGCTTTCTCAAGCCCGTCTATGGAAAGTTCGAACATCGGGAAAATGCGTCCTATCGCCGAGATGGACTGCGTGTATCCCCACATGTTTGACTGCATGGGGTTGAGCCAGACTGAGTGGCGGAAATTTCTTGCAAGAAACTTGAGGCACTCGATGCTCGGTTTTCCGCTCCTCTCCTCTATATGTATGGAGCCATCCGTCGCCATGAGTTCATATGGAGCCATGCTGGCATCTCCCACCAGCACAAACCTCGTTTCAGGATCGAACCGGGCGAATTCTTCGATTTTCTGCGGCTTTTTATACCTTGCCGAATCCAGCCAGAGCGTCCCGTAAACAGTATTGTGGAAAAAAAAGGTCTTTAAATCCTTGAACTGCGCCCTCGCATAATCAAAAAGAGTCTGAACGACAAGGACATAGGAGTCCATGGACCAGCCCCCGTTGTCTATGGCAATAATGACCTTTAAGCGGTCTTTTAAAATCCTGTCAAAAACTATCTCGATTTCGCCCGCATTTTTCATGGTCTGGTATATGGTCTTATCCACATTTACCCTGTTCTTCGGACCCGCGGGGATCATATTTCTGAGCCTCTTCAAGGCTTCACCGACCATTGCCTGGGTGAGCGGACCATCCAGGGAATAATCCCTGTATCTTCTTTCCATGGCGACTTTAACCGCCGACCTGTTTCGTGAACTACCGCCTACCCGCATGCCTCCGGGATGATTCCCGGAATGCCCCACAGGCGAAGTGCCTCCGGTTCCGATCCATTTGCCTCCTCCGTCATGACGCTCCTTCTGGTCTTTAAGACGCTCCTTGAAATATTCAATCAGTTCGTCCGGAGTCATCTTTGAGATTTCAGACTCGTCGAGACCAAGAGCAGCAGCAAGGGTTTTAGGGTCTTTGAGCCATGATTCAAGCAATGATCTTGCCAGCTCATCAAGCTCGACACCTTCATAATCAGGCATTTCAGCGCCTTCAAAATGATGTGCAAAAACCTGGTCGAAAAGATCAAAATATCTCTCACTCTTCACAAGAACAGCACGGGAGGCCGTGTAAAAATCATCAAGAGAGGAGACAAGTCCTCTGCTGAGCGCCTTATGAAGCGTGAGAAAGGATGTCGGGCTGACAGGAATGCCCGCTTCTTTTAATTTATAGAAAAACCCGATAAACATAATAAGTCTCTGGTCTCTGGTCTCTGGTTTTAGAAGCCGTACTTCGAACTTCGTATCTCGCTTTTACCGAAGGTCCGCCAATCTTTATTGCGGAATATTCGATGTCCGATATTCGATGTTCGGTCACTTATGACTTCTGACCCCTGATCCCTGGCTACTTTGCCCCATTATATGAACTTCTTCCGGTTCACAGTATTAACCGCTCTCTCATA
>CAZOEH010000279.1:0-4534 GCA_964578785.1 uncultured Desulfonema sp.
ACCTGCCGACCGGATCGCGATCCATCCTGGCCGGCGTCTCCACCCAGTACAGCGTCATTAAGTCCGGCCGTCATTTCTATCTTTTTACCATGGATGGCCGCACCGCTTTTTCCGGCATCATCGTCGTTTACCGGGCCGCCCAGCCCCATGGCCCCTGGCAGGGACCGCTATCGATCTATCAGGCCCCCGAAACCAATTCCCGGGTAGTCGCCTATAATCCCTTCGCGCATCCCCAATTTTCCGAAGATAATAACGTTCTGCTCTCTTACAATCTGAACCACATTTCCGACCCGGGCGCCTTATACAAGGATGCCTCCATCTACCGCCCGCGTTTTATCCGCGTCGATCTTTCAGAAGTGGACCGGCGCTTCGATGCTGATCGGAGATAATCTGCTTCAAGATTTAAGAACACGTATCTTTCAGAGAATCCGTTTTACTCTCCCGACCGCCCCGCTTTCCAGACGCACTTTAATCCCATGCGGATGCCTGGGAGAATTTGTCAAAATCTCTTTTACAACCCCTTCGGTCAACAAACCCGTCCCCTGATCTTTTTTGAGCACAATAGAAACCCTCGTTCCGGGTTTTATGAAGACCCTTACCGTTCCATCCATATCAGTTACTCCAATTATTGTTTATCCGGAAACAAAGGTCGGACACAGTTGAATTACCAACCCGGAAACCGATTAACGGTTACATCCGGCCTGACCCTGCCGGAAAAGCCCGGGGGCAGGCCGGATTGGCTCGTTATATCTTACTTATTCTCCGGCATAACGGAGGAATGATGGCTTGTAATCAGCCACTCTGAACCATCCCACCTGTAGGTATAAGTATAGCGGCCGCTGAGCACTTTGCCTGTTTTGGCAAAAGTAAAAGTGTACAGGCCGGAGTCAACGGCGGCGTTGCAGCCGATTTCAACAGAACGCAGATCAATTCTTCCCGAGGGCATATTTTCCAGGAAGTGACGAAAGTAGTCTTCTTTTTCCTCCGCAGTAAACCGCGGCTTGTTGGAAACGGTGGGCAACAGAATGGAGTTTTGCGCATAGTTGGCAACAACTTTACTCGGTTCGCTGGTCTGCAAAGACTGATTCCAGCGGTCAAACAAAGATGCGATCTCCTGTTCGGTAACAGCTTTGCAGGGACAGGCTTGGAAAGCCGGTGTGCCGCCATAAGAGACACAACCCTGAATAAAAGCACAAAAGGCAAGTAGAACCAGCATGAGAGGCTTCATTGAAGCGTTCCTTTCACAGTGGAATATCAAAGCTATATGGCCAGGAGTACCGGCAAAGAGAATAAGTATCAGGATTTGAAAAAGCCGAATAATTCAAAGCCGGTTCCGCGATTCACGAGCTGGTTATATGGGCGTAAGCGTTATGATTGTGGATTGATTCAAAGTTCTCGGCGCTTACCGAAAACCATGTAATATTATCGTCCCGTTTAAGCTTCTCGGCTATATCGCGCACAATATCTTCCACAAATTTGGGGTTTGCAAAAGCCTTCTCGGTTACGCATTTCTCATCAACCCTCTTTAATACCGAAAAGACATCGCATGAAGCCGAGTTCTCCACAAGCTCAATCATATCTTCCATCCATATGAATTTTTTAAACCTTGTTGAGAGCCTGACTTCACCACGCTGATTATGCGCCCCTGTATCGCTAATCTCTTTCGAGCAGGGGCACACGGATGAAATCGGAACAATAACTTCCGAAATAATATCCGTTTTACCGGCCGGATCGTTCGAACCTATAATCCTGCACACGTAATCCATCAGCCCCGGAGCATTGCTCACAGGAGCTTTCTTCTCTATAAAATAAGGGAAGGTTACCTCGATATGCGCGGACTCGGCATTCAGATGTTCTTTCATCCGGATTAATATCGCAGCTATGTTTTTCAACGACACTTCGGGACGGAAAAGATGAAGCAGCTCAACGAAACGGCTCATATGCGTCCCCTTGTATTTATGGGGCAGATCAACGTACATATTGATAGTTGCAACAGTATTCTGAACGCTGTTGCGACGGTCAAGAACCGTGATTGGATAATGAATATTTTTTATTCCTACCTTGTTGATCGGTATTTTTCTGTAATCCCGCTGGCTCTGAATGTCTTTCATTTCCACCTTATTTTCTCCGGCCGGTCCTGAATCCGTGTTTCGTTGTTCGATGACCGTATATCGCACATCGAACTTGGAACTCAGGGCATCGAATATCGTATATCGTTCATAGAACTGTAGTTTTTGTTTCCTGGCAACTGATTACTGGTAACTGATTACAGCTTTTCCCCTGTCCCTCTTCCCTCCCGTCTTATGCCTCAATTCTTACTTCAGCAGGTACTCCGTCTTGACATGGCTCATGGATCTGAATATGTTTCCTCTTGCGTTTTTGCTGCTCGCATAGAGCTGCTTTAAGAGAACCTTAATCTCATGTCTTTTTGAAATATTTGCGGACGGGCATGGGTTTGCAAAATCCGGGAATCCGTTTTCTGCCGCAAAACGCCTTATGATATCCTCACCTGCAAAGGCAAGCGGCCTTATAATGTGCAGCCTTTTATCAAAAAAGGGCTGGCAGGGAGACATGGTGCTGATCTGTCCGGCGCAGCACATGTTCAGGAAGAGGGTCTCGATAATATCATCCTGATTATGGCCTAGAGCAAGCTTCGGGCAGCCAAGCTCCTCAGCGATTTTAAAAAGCTTTTTTCTGCGCAATCTTGAGCACAAAAAACATGGATTCTCGCGGTTTATCGAGCTGTGGCTCAGAATTCCGTAATCGGTCAGCTCAATTCTTAAAGGAATTCCCGCATTCCCGCAATAGGCTTCGATCTCCTCCGGGAACCCGCCCTCAAATCCCGGATCAATATAGACCGGAAACAACTCATATTCAACAGGCACACGATTCCGGCGTTCCGCAAGAAGCCGCAAAAGAGTCAGGCTGTCTTTTCCACCCGACAACCCTACAACTATCCGATCCCCGTCGGATATCATCTCATACCGGTGCAATGCCTGTCCGACTGCTCTGTTCAGCGCCCTGTATGTTTTACTGTTGATGATTTCGAAAATGTTACTGACTATTCCTTTGGAGTTTGTTCCTGCAGCTTAACCTTCCCGGCCGCAATTTCTCTTAATGCCACGACAATATCTTCATTTTTCGGCGCGCTCACAAGATATTCCGAGCCCTCGCGTATCTGGCGCACTCTTTTTGCAACCATGTTAACAAGTAAAAAACGGTTCTTCACCCTCTTCATGCAATCTTCAACTGTTATTCTTGCCACGATATAACCTCCGTCACGCCTTATCGGCTTAATTAATAATCATAATATTTCAACGAGCTCATAATACCTTTTCCGCCCGGAGCCTGCAATACAATTTCTTCACCCGATTTTTTTCCTATTATGGCCATCCCCAATGGGGATGATACCGATATGCGGCCTTTTTCAATATCCGATTCATCAGGCCCTACAAGCTGGTATTCCGTGCATTCGCCGGTGTCTGTATTTTCCAGAACAATCTTGCACCCGAATACCGCCCGGTCTTTTGCCAGGGAATCCGGATCAATAACATCGGCATTACCCAGTTTATACATGAGTTCGCCGATGCGGCATTGCAGATATGCCTGACGGTCCTTGGCAGCCGCAAATTCGGCATTTTCCGAAAGATCGCCATGAGCCCTCGCTTCCTCAATCGCCCTTATATTCGCAGGCCTTTCAACTTTCTTCAAATATTCAAGCTCCTCTTTAAGAGCTTTATAACCTTCTTTTGTAATGGGTATTCGTTCCACCTTTACTCTCCTGAAATAAAAACATCGAATATAGAATATCGTACTTCGTCGTTCGTTGTTAATTGTTAATTGTTAATTGTTAGTTGTTCGTTGCTTCTCGTTGCCACAAAGACACGAAGTCACCAACTCAATTTTTTGTGTCTGCCATAGGTCCGCCAATCTTTATGGTGGATGCCTCTTCATAAATATTTCTCTGCCAGAATTTCCGCGATCTGAACCGCGTTCGTGGCTGCGCCCTTACGGATATTATCGGCAACAACCCACATGTTAATGCCGTTTGGGATCGATTCGTCCTGGCGTATGCGGCCGACCAGAGTCAGATCCTGCCCTGCGGCATCGATAGGAAGCGGATAAATCTTCTTACCGACATCATCCACCACCTTGACCCCCGGAGCTTTTTTAAGCAAAGCCCTGACCTTGTCGGCGGAAATATATTTTTCAGTCTCGATATTTATCGACTCGGAATGGCTGAAAAAGACCGGTACCCTTACCGTTGTGGCTGTTACTCCGATACTCTCATCTTCCATTATCTTTCTTGTCTCATGCACCATCTTCATCTCTTCCTTGGTATAGCCGTTATCAAGAAAAACGTCTATATGCGGGAGGCAGTTGAATGCTATTCTGTGAGGATAGACATTCTTCTTATAATCAAGAAAGTTTATCATTGCTCTTGTCTGGTCATAAAGCTCATGAATAGCCTTTTTACCAGTGCCTGAAACTGCCTGATATGTCGAAACAACAATCCTCTTTATTTTGCACTTTT
>CAZOEH010000280.1:0-4492 GCA_964578785.1 uncultured Desulfonema sp.
TTTAATCGATCTGATCTCGCGGAAAAGATAAAATGCCTTTTATTGTAAAAGCCCTCTCAATTCCTGATGTTATTCTGATTGAACCGAAGATTTTTCAGGATAACCGCGGCTGTTTTTTTGAAATATTCAGGGAATCGGATTTCAATAATGCTAATTTGCCGGTTCGTTTTCCTCAGTACAATTTTTCTTTATCGAAAAAAAATGTGATTCGGGGTCTTCATTATCAGAAACATCCGAAAACCCAGGGTAAGATAATCACAGTGCTCAAAGGCCGCATATGGGATGTCGCCGTCGATATAAGAAAAAACTCTCCCACATATTTGAAATGGCTATCCCTCGAACTTGATGATGAAAACCGCTTTATGCTTTATATTCCGCCCGGTTTTGCTCATGGATTTCTGGCCTTGTCGGAAGATGTTCATATTATCTACAAATGCACAAATGAATATGATTCAAAACTGGATGCCGGCATATGCTGGAATGATCCGGATATAGGCATCGTATGGCCTGTAAAAAATCCGATTCTCTCATACAGAGACGTGAGACTTCCATATATTAAAGAAGCAGAGTTATTATAATGATCTGGCTTATCGGAAAGGGGGGGATGCTGGGAAGAGAGGTTGAAGCGCTCCTTGACCGTCAAAAAAGAGACTACATCGCCACGGGTGTGGAAGTCGATATAACTGATATAGAACAATTGAAAGAATTCGCTGCGGATAAACCGGTATCATGGATAATAAATTGCGCAGCTTACACCGCCGTTGACAAAGCGGAAGATGAGCCGGAAAAAGCCTTTAAAATTAATGCGGATGGCCCTTCGAATATCTCAAAGACAGCTTTATATAAAAATGCCAGGTTGATTCATATTTCTACAGATTATGTTTTCGATGGCACAAAAAAAGGAGCGTATCTCGAAACCGATCTTCCGAATCCGATAAATATATATGGTAAAAGCAAATTAAGAGGCGAAAAGTATATCGCCGAAAACCTGAAGGCGTATTTCATAATCCGAACGGCATGGCTTTACGGAAAAAACGGAAACAACTTTGTCCGGACTATGCTTAAACAGTTCAGAGAAAAACCGGAAGTCAGGGTTGTAACCGACCAGTGGGGCAGCCCGACCTATGCATCCGATCTTGCGGAGGCTATCATCAGCATCATAGATATCGATCCCGGGACCTTCGGGCTTTACCATTTTGCAAATGAGGGGGAAATTAATTGGTATCAATTTGCGACTGAGATATATAATCTTGCAAGAATCGAGGGTTTGACCGGCAGATCCGTTCGGCTTCTACCGGTTAAAACAGGTCAATATCCGACGAAAGCAAAGAGACCTGTTAACTCCTGTCTGTCAAAGGAGAAAATATCACGCGATCTCAAAATAAAGATTAAACTCTGGAAGGAATCTCTTGCCAACTGCATAACGGCTTTGAAAATCGATTGAAATCAGAAAGAGTTTTTCCTTTTACCCCGACAATGTCAAGTTCTCTCAGAAGGAATCTGCTTCAATAAAGGCGTACACTTACCCTAATACAACCACATCAAAGGGAATCATTCCTGTCCAAAGAATCTTTCGTATAGTTTCAGCTTTATTATAATCACAATATAACCAACTTATTGATATCAAAAACTAATAATAAAAATATCGATTGACCGTCAGATTTCCGCATGATAATCACAAATCCAGCCTAATTAATAAATCGCATTCAGATAAATATCCTCTCAATAGGTAAACTTTGATGTCTTAAAGAAGCATTTGTTTAGAATTGAATAGGTGAGGATACCGCATGCAGTTTTACGATTTACATGTATGTAATTCAATTTACATGGACGTAAAAATGACCAGCATAAGAACAACACTACCAGATGTAATAAGATCCTATCGACTATTTTCTGCAAGGACAGTTCATAGCTTTCAGCCGATTCACATACATGTTTTGAGACGGGATGATTTAGAGGTAAAAAGCATTAAGGAATACTTTAAAATTGAAATAATATCGAAGATTGGAGGATATTGCCTGATTAATATATAAAATATCAGAAGTAGAGAATGAGATAGATATATACCTTGAGCTGTATAATGAAACACCATTGATTGAAAGAGATGGAAGCAGGCCGAAACTAAAAACCGCGTAGAGTATCTCTTTACTCTACCCTATATGGGCATAAGTATTTATGCCTGTTTCAAGACAGTAAAGCGATAAAATAAAATGCAGGATAATGAACATAGTTTATTTGAAAGGATAAGAAATATGAAACGAAAATACCTTGTCTGTTCGATCATTGTTTTATTGCTAATCGGGCTATGGGGACATGAGAGCGCGGCCGTTGATAACAAAAAAGCTGATGAATATAAAAGAAAACATCCGTCAGCAAAGGAGGTACATTTGAGTATGCCAAATTTTTTACCGGGCAACAATGATATTATTATTTTCAATTATTCAACCGTATTCTGGTCGAAGATAGCAACATACAATTTAAAAAATAGCGAGTTTAAACAATTTAATATCCCAATTAAGCAAGTAAAGTTTCCCACGTATTCACCCGACCGCAAAAAGATCGCTTTTCTAGGGGCTCATGATGAGTATGGTCGTAACAGGAACATCTATGTAATGGATGCTGACGGCAGTAAAATACGCCAGATAACGGATTTTAATTTTACAGGACAAAAAAAGGGGAATATGGAAACTTTAAATTTTGTAATAGCCCCTTCGTTTTCTCCTGATAGTAATCGTATTATTTATGCCAAAGCAAGGTTAAAAAGAGAACGGGCTTATCCGCTGCGAGGCACTATGGATACGGCATGGGATGTTTACGAAGTTGACGTGGCTTCTGGCACGGAACGCCGGCTGACCAGCTACGATTTTTATGAAATGTCGTGGCCGCATTATATGCCTGACGGCAAACGATTTATCTTTTCTGCGGAAGGGCCGATTAATTCAACAGGCAAAGGGCCAAAGAGTTTCAAAGAATATGAAGAAATGTATCAGAAGAATTTCATCTTCATTATGGATGGAATTAATAATGAACTCAAACCGGTATTTACCTACGGAAATAATTCAGCTCGGCCCTGTATAATGTCCGATGGTGAAATCATTTTCGTATCTGAAACAAGCGGCACAAAGGATAGCCCTAAAGCAACACAAGACCTATTCATTTACAAAAAGGGGCAGGTTAAACGTTTAACTCAACTATCTGCCTGGATTTCTAATGCAAGAATATCAAGCGATGATATATATATCATATTCTCAAAAAGATCCGACAAAAATACATATGATCATTCGGATTGGCTAATGAAAAGTGATGGCACAGAGCTTAGAGAGATTAAAGTACCGCTGAATCTTTTGAAACAGTAATCAACGATGGGAGGCAATGTACAATAAATGAAAAGCAATAATATATTTTGTTAACGCATGATAATGAAAAGGAGAAGTAAACATGAGATTACCTCCATATATGGAATGGGGCTCTTATGGTGGACCCGAACATACAAGCGGTAATTGGTACGAGGACAGAGACACTGGAGAAATAAAATATAATGAAGGTGTCGATCCGGAAAACGGTCTGGATGCAATTTTTCAGGCACATGATATTGCCTATGGATATACAGAAATTAGATTGGAACGCGGTGATATAACTCAAGAACAGGCAATTATAGAAAAAATGAGTGCGGATTCACAATTGATAATGAATTCGTTTTTATATAATCCTATTACTGATCCGTTATTACCAAATGATAAAATACCAAAGGCTGTGGCTTATTGTGGTGGAGTTATAACAGCATTCTCAGCAAAAATGCTATATGATATGGATCGTTTAATATCGTCAGGGGCTGCGGACGCCATTGCTGCAGCCGGTGGATTAATTGAAGATCTACTATCATCGGGTGCTAATGTTTTGGGTAGTATCCTTGGTAGTCTTCTTGATGACAGATTAGATGAGTTAAAAGGTTTATTTGAAGATGCCGGCCTTGCTACACCTCCCAAACGCCGTGATCCGCTGATTCTCGACCTTGACGGCGATGGCATAGAAACCACCAACGTAAAATACGGGGCATATTTCGATCATGACGGTAATGGCCTTGCCGAGCAGACGGGATTGGCGGCACCGGACGATGGACTGCTGGTGAGAGATATTGATGGTAATGGAACAATAGATAGTGGGAAAGAGTTATTCGGAGATCAGACGGTGTTAAAGAACGGAAGTAATGCAGGAAATGGGTTTCAGGCATTGGCTGATCTTGATGATAATCTTGATGGGAAGATAGATATAAATGACGCTGCTTTCTTACAGTTAAAGGCATGGCAGGATATTGATGGCGATGGATATTCTTCAGCAGGTGAACTCAAGGGTCTTTCAGATGTAGGCATTACAGCCATTTACCTGAATTCAACTCCATCAACATTTACCGATCCGGAGGGCAACACGCAGACCCGTATCGGCAGTTTTGAGAAAGCGGACGGCACAACCGGCCAGATAGCCAACTTCAATC
>CAZOEH010000281.1:0-4462 GCA_964578785.1 uncultured Desulfonema sp.
CTTGCTGCGGCACATGCGGCGCTGCTTGAAAAGAAAAATACACAGCGAAAGAAAATATAAATAACTTCCATTCGTTATCTTTTGTTATGCAGGGGCAGCCTAACCAGGTTCCCTGCATAACAACATCTTCATATTGCGTGTAATTCCGATTGACATAAACTTTTCTGTGTTTATTCTAGTTTCCATCCGGAAATGGCCCTTTTGGGTGATCTAAAGTGTCAATCTGCGGGATTTCTTGTGCGACATACTATGCGTATGTCTTAAGCGTAATCCCTTGATTTCCTTGAGCTTGCCCAAAATCGCCTATTTCCGAATTGAAAACTTATTTTTATCCGAAGTTAGTTTGATGAAAAATTATATATTCAGGAGGCATTTATGCGTTTTGATAAATTTACGATAAAATCACAGGAGCTCATTCAGAATGCTCATTCGATGGCTTCTTCGAATAATAACCAGCAGATAGAGCCGGAACATCTCCTTTCGGCAATGCTGAGCGAGCAGGAAGGGATAGTCAGAGCCATGCTTAACAAGCTCGGAGCTTCCTCAGACTCCGTAGCAAAGGAGGTTGCTCTTTCAATCGACAGGTTGCCGAAGGTTAAAGGCGCAGGCGAAACAAGCATATCTTTGAGGACGAAAAGCGTGCTTGATTCAGCTTTTTCCGAGGCTTCAAAAATGAAGGATGAATATGTGAGCACCGAGCATATTCTTCTTTCAATTTCAGATGAACATGCCGGCGAAGCAGCAAAAATTCTTAAGCGCCATAATATTACGAGAGAATCGATTCTGAAAGTTCTCGTGGATGTCCGGGGGACTCAGAGGATAACAGACCCGAATCCGGAAGAAAAATACCAGGCTTTGAATAAATACAGCAGGGATCTTACCGACCTTGCAAGGCTCGGAAAACTCGACCCTGTAATAGGAAGGGATGATGAGATAAGGCGTATCGTTCAGGTTCTTTCGAGAAGGACAAAGAACAATCCTGTTCTCATAGGTGAGCCGGGGGTCGGAAAAACGGCTATTGTTGAAGGACTAGCCCGGCGGATCACGGCAGGTGATGTCTCCGAAAGTCTGAAAAACAGGCGGCTTGTCGCTCTCGATATGGGCGCGCTGATTGCGGGCGCAAAATACAGGGGGGAATTTGAAGACCGTCTGAAAGCTGTTTTAAAGGAGGTTGAGAAGGCGGAAGGAGAGATAATTCTCTTTATAGACGAGCTTCATACCCTGGTCGGAGCAGGAGCCGCGGAAGGCGCTATGGACGCATCCAACATGTTAAAACCCGCTCTTGCGAGAGGAACTCTTCGATGTGTCGGGGCGACAACTCTGAATGAATATAGAAAATATATTGAAAAAGATGCCGCTCTGGAAAGAAGGTTTCAGCCGGTGATGGTTAATGAGCCTACGGTTGAAGACACAATTTCGATTCTCCGCGGGTTGAAAGAAAAATATGAGGTGCATCATGGAGTAAGAATAAAAGATTCGGCGATAGTTGCCGCTGCAACCCTTTCACACCGCTATATTTCCGACAGATTTCTTCCTGATAAAGCCATAGATCTGATCGATGAATGCGCTTCCAAATTAAGAATCGAAATCGACAGCATGCCTGCCGAGATAGATGAAATTCAGCGCAGGATAACCCAGACCGAAATAGAATGTGTGGCTTTGAAGAAGGAGACGGACCAGGCATCTAAGGAGCGTCTATTAAAACTGAAATCCGAGCTGTCGTCAATGCACAGTGAGATTGATGAAATGAAAGCGCACTGGCAGAAAGAAAAGGAACTGATACAGGTTATCAGAAGGATAAAAGAGGAGACAGAGCATCTGGGCACTGAAGAACAGCAGGCCGAAAGAGAGGGCAACCTGGCAAAAGTTGCAGAGATAAGATACGGAAAGGCCTCTGATTTGAGAAAACGGCTTGATGATGCCAACAGAAATCTTTCCGTCCTGCAGCAGGACAGAAAGATGCTCAAAGAAGAGGTTGATGATGAAGATATAGCTGACGTTGTATCGAGGTGGACAGGAATTCCTGTCCGGAAAATGCTTGAAGGTGAAAAAGAAAAACTTGTAAGAATGGAAGAAAGGCTCGGAAAAAGAGTAATCGGCCAGCATGAAGCGATAGAGGCCGTTTCAAATGCGGTACGGAGAGCCCGTTCAGGGTTGCAGGATCCGAACAGACCGATAGGCTCCTTTATTTTCATGGGGCCGACGGGAGTCGGAAAAACGGAACTTGCCAAAGCTCTGGCCGAATTTATTTTCGACAGTGAACAGGCGATGGTAAGAATAGATATGTCGGAATACATGGAAAAACATGCGGTATCAAGGCTTATCGGCGCGCCCCCCGGGTATGTAGGATATGATGAGGGAGGATATCTTACCGAGGCTGTGAGAAGAAGACCTTACTCGGTTGTTCTGTTTGATGAGATAGAAAAAGCTCATCCTGAGGTTTTCAATGTACTTCTCCAGATTCTGGATGACGGCAGAATGACGGACGGGCATGGACGCACCGTTGATTTTAAAAACACGATTATTATCATGACATCCAATGTAGGAAGCCGGTGGATACAGGAACTCGGCGCTTCAAAGCGCGAAGAGATGGAAGCCAGGGTTACGGAAGCTCTGAAGTCAAGCTTCAAACCCGAATTTTTAAACAGAATAGATGAAACTATTATTTTCCATAATCTCACAACCGGCCAGATCGGTGAAATAGTGGGAATCCAGATTAAAAGGCTTCAGGCAAGGCTTGCTGAAAGGAACATCGAACTTCTCCTGTCGGATAATGCGGTAAGGCTGATAGTTAGTGAGGGATATGACCCGGTTTACGGCGCGCGTCCGTTAAAGCGCGCAATTCAGAGATATATAGAGAATCCTCTCTCCATGGAAATTCTGAAAGGTGGAATCCGGGATGGCGGTTCCGTAAAAGCGGATGTCAAGGGGGATAAGATTGTTTTTAACTGAAAAAACATACAAAAACCACAAGCGTACCAAAGTACCCGTTCAAAGTTGACATACAAGCCGATTAATGCGATACACAAAAACATGAAAAACAAATTCTTATCATCTTATATAATTACATTATCTAGTAGTAACATGGAAAACAAATACAACTCACAATTATATGACAGGATAGCACCGCAAGGAATGGGCGACATTTACAGGACAGCGATAACCACTTATATCCCTAAAACTATAAGGACAGCAACTGCGGTCGGACTTGTTGCATTACTACTAACAATGCCTCTGGCATTCGGATGCAAACACATCGACGTCAAACCGGGCGAAGTCAGCCAGGAAGAAGTTATGAAGAGCCTATCCGGCGAAAGCCAAGGCGGGGGCGGTGGCGGAGGAGGCGGGGGCGGAGCAGGCGGAGATGGGGCTTAAATAAAGACTATTTTATATTAATTTGGGTGGTTCATAGACTTTTCAACATAAATTTGATTGCCATTATCATCTATGCCCCAATATTTAAGTGTCATTGCGTCAGACGAATAAGAAGTATACCATTGTCTATTGGACTGTGAATATTGACCATTGGCATCTATCCTATAACTAATAGAACTATTTGAACCACACCCAACTGACACAAAACACTGTTGCCCTTGTGTTAACGTCACCCCAACCCCATTACTCTCCGCAAATGTTCTAGTATAATAATAATAATGATTTGGGTCAACCCACTCATAAATAATATTACTGAAATCCAAGCTCAAACTCGCCACCGCAGGAGGCGTACAATCCTTCTCCCCCGCCACACTTCTGACGTTCCCACAATTACTTGTCTGAGGAACCAAAACATTCGGACAATAATCACTTAGAGAAGGCGACCAGATGTCCACGCAGATGCAAGGGACAACCGTGCTTTCGGTGTTGACGTATTTTAAGAAAGTGCCACAGTTCGCATATTCAAAAAGGCAATCGGGCAGATTTGCAGGGAGAACACACGCACTCTCCCAACTGTCAACAAAATTCCAACACGAATAATCATCATCATCCCCACCATTACAATCCCCCGTATCCTGCCCATCATCATAAGCCGAACAAAGACCAGCATACCAATCAGTATCGGCACACACATCACAAATCTCATACGACCTTTCCTTGCAAATCCTCTGTCTGAACGGAGTAGCCACACACTCCCCATCCATACAAACCTCCCCAGCCACGACATCACAAAGCTCTTCCTCAATAACATTAGAACCATATTCCAAACACGCATCCGTCATATCAAACTCCCCGCACTCCGTCCTCAAAACCTGACTAAAGTCCGTCGAGCAAGAAAGAGGCGCCCTATTCACATCACACTCATCCCTGCAATAACCATCCGGAAACCCGCCCTCCCAGAAAAACAGCCTAATCTTCTTCGGCGAATAATCCGCCTCCGTCCCGTTCCCAACCTCCGCAGAAATCACAACATCCTCCACAAAAACATCCTTATCCATCGTCGCGTAAAAAATAATCTGAGGCATCT
>CAZOEH010000282.1:0-4448 GCA_964578785.1 uncultured Desulfonema sp.
CCGAATCCTTTATACGCTGCACCGACGGACCGGATAAAACAGGATGTGAACAGCAGGCGTGAACTTCTTTCGCTCCATTCTCCATAATTGCAGCTGAAGCTTCCGTAAGGGTGCCCGCCGTATCAACCATGTCGTCAAGAATTATTGCAATCTTTCCCTTGACTTCGCCTATAACCGACATGGCTTTTGCCTTGTTTGGAGCCTCCCGCCGTTTATCGATCACGGCCAGGTCGCAATTAAGACGCTTTGCATAAGCCCTTGCTCTTTCCGCACCACCTGCATCAGGAGAGACAATAACAAGATTATTCTGAAACGTCGATCTTATATAATCAATAATAAATGGGGCTGCAAACAGGTTGTCGACCGGAATATTAAAGAAACCCTGAATCTGTCCGGCATGCAGATCCATTGTAATTACCCTGTTGGTTCCTGCAACAATCAGAAGATCGGCAACAAGTCTGGCGCTTATCGGTACACGCGGGGCAACCTTCTTATCCTGCCTTGAATAACCGTAATATGGAATAACAGCGGTTATTCTCCGTGCCGAAGAACGCTTGAATGCGTCAATCATGAGCAACAACTCAACCAGGCTATCATTTACAGGAAAACATGTTGATTGAATTACAAAAACGTCTTTCGCTCTGACGTTTTCATTTATTTCGATCTGGATCTCTCCATCGCTGAAGGTTTTGACCTTGGCTCCGCCCAGGGGTACCTTTAAATAATCACAAATTTTATTTGAAAGATCAGTATTTGAATTGCCTGAAAAAATCACATAATCATTCATTTCGTTCTCGCATTTATCGGTTTAACAGATCGCTTTTCTGGTTGGGGCGGGAGGATTCGAACCTCCGGATGCAGGAACCAAAATCCTGTGTCTTACCGCTTGACGACGCCCCAGTGTCAGATGTAAAAATAACGGACCCTGAATTTAGTAATTCGATATCCGATATTCTGCCACTTGAACCCTTGATCCCTCGAATCCTTTACCCCACTCTCTCAACATATTGCATCGACGACAAAAACCCGCCATCTCGAATTTTGCGAAAGAACATTCACTGCATTTATTACGCTGCCATTATCAGGAAAAAGTCCGAATACGGAAGACCCGCTTCCGGACATCAGAACTCCTGCAGCACCCAGTTTCAAAATAGCCTCTTTTGTCTCATTTATTTCAGGATATTTTGAAAAAGCAACTGATTCGAGATCATTGCAAAGAAGCTTGGTATCAAATTCCTGTACAGAGGCAAGCTTTTTAAGTTTATTTTTACAATTTGTCAATCCCAAATTCAGATTATTATATATATCCTTTGTTGATACACCAAATCCCGGATAGACAATCAGAATCTTATAAGGCAGTTTCAATGGATATTCTTTAAGCTTTTCACCTACCCCGGTTGCCAGGGCAGGTTTTTTAAACAAAAAAAACGGGACGTCAGCTCCGATCTCAAGCCCCATCGTCATGATCTCTTCAAGAGAAAAAGGATTGCCGAACCAACTGTTTAAACTAGATAAAACGGCAGCGGCATTACTGCTGCCTCCACCAAGGCCAGCGCCGGGCGGAATATTTTTTTCTATATGTATCCTTACTCTTTCATTTTTCCCGAATTTACCGAGAAAAAGATGCGCAGACTTCAGAGCATGGTTTCTTTGATCACAGGGAATTTCAGGGTCGGTGCATGTAACAGATGTAACTCCGTCAAACTCAAAAGATATTACATCATACAAGCTCACACAGCACATTAAAGATACTATTTCATGGTATTCATCAGGCCTTTTCCCCGAAACATGCAAAAACAGGTTTATCTTTGCTGGCGACAATATCCTCAAATAACAACTCTTTCCCGGTTAATATACTTATATCCGATATTCTTACACTTGAACCTTCGGCCCCTTGACTCCTTTTATTTGCTTTGTGTCTCTGTGCCTTTGTCCCTTTTCTTCACTTCGTAAGCTTGGCAATAATAAATCCGACTTTTGGCCTCCAGAGGAATATTCTGAAAGTCTCACCTTTCTTAATCTTTCCAATGGCTTCGGCATAATCTTTTACTGATTTTACGGTCTGATGATTAACCTCTTTGATGATGTCGCCCGGTGCTATTCCGGCTTCAGCACCTTCTCCGCTGGGATCAACCTCAAGCACAATTACACCTTCTTTTTCATTTATGCCAAACCGCTTGGCAATCTCAGGTGTCAGATTAGCAACCCTGATTCCAGTCTCATCAGGCTGCCCTTTCATTGATTCTTTTGTTGATGCAATTTTTTCATCCATTCTTTTTGCTACTTCAACATTAAAAATCTTTTCCTTTCCGTCCCGCAATACCTTGATTTTAGCAACATCTCCCACGCCAATATCGGCAACCATTTTTAAAAGGGTCCTGCTTGATTCAATCTTTTGACCATTGATCTCGATAATTATGTCTTTTGGCCTGATCCCCGCCTTATCGGCAGGATCTCCGGCTATTACATCAGAAACAAGAACGCCTTTTCCGTCTTTGATCCCGATATACTCGGCAAGATCGGCCGGTAAATCCTGGATCGTCACGCCAAGCCAGCCCCTGGTAACATCTCCGTGTTTCTTCAATTGCTCAACGATTCCCTTAACCATGTTTATAGGGATAGCAAATCCGATACCCTGCCCGCCTGCTATGATAATCGTATTGACACCAACAACCTCACCGCTCATATTAATCAGAGGACCGCCGCTGTTACCCGGATTAATGGAAGCATCTGTCTGAATATAATCATCATAAGGGCCTGAACCTATTACACGTCCTTTAGCACTTACTATTCCTGCCGTAACCGTATGCTCCAGGCCAAACGGGCTTCCTATCGCCAGCACCCACTGCCCCACCTTAAGGGCATCCGAATCGCCAAGTTTTATAACCGGCATGTTATATCCTGATTTTATTCTGATAAGAGCGATATCCGTATTGGGATCACGCCCGACTATTTCTGCTTCATATTCCTTCTCATCTTTTAATATAACCTTTATCTTATCTGCGTTTTCCACTACATGGTTGTTCGTAACAATATAACCGTCTTTATCTATAATAAATCCTGAACCAAGGCTTCGCTGTTTAAATTCTTTCGGTTGATTCTGATTGAAGAATTTATTGAAAAAATCCTCCATCTGGTCATCCTCGCCGAATGGGCCTTTGTGGAACTGGCGGAATATGTTCCCGGTTTTCTCGGTTCTGACGGTCCTGATATTTACTACCGCCGGGCTGGCCATCTCGGCCAATGCGCTGAAACTTTCAGGAATCATCCTGATCTCAGCCGGTTTTTGCCCTGTAACTGATGGGACCATACCCGCAAGTGATCTGCCGTCGGATCCGCCCTTTTTTGCCTTATCATCCGAAACGGAATTGAAACAGGAAACTCCTATAATAACTACCACGAGGAATAAAACCGTGAAAACGGCTTTGCGACGCGTAATTGAATTTATCATTCTATTCATCCACATATACATCTCCTTTACTTCTTCTCCTTTACATAGATTATCCTTAAATCATAAAGGATATTTTTTAGCATACTTTCTTCATCTGTTGATAAGTTTCCCCTGGTTTTTTCTTCAAGCATACACAGGATATCAATAGTCTGTTTCGCCAGAATAAGATTAATTTCCTTTTTCCCGGTAGCTGGATTGTCAAGAATACCAAGATTTACGAGAGCAGATGCATTAAGAGACATGATAAATGTTGGAAAATTAATTTCAGGCAAACAGGCTTCCGGCTCTTTTTCATCAGCTTTTCCGGCAGAAGGTCCGGCTTCATTCGGATCCTGTTTTGTTCTCTTTTGATCCTGAACCTTCTCCTCTTTATCTTTATCCGGATTTTCCTGAGAAAAAATCCTTCGGTCTTTTATTATAAAGTCTTTTTTTTCTTCCGGCATAGTTGTTCTCCTTTACCCCAATAGCGGAAACGCCTTAATCCTTATATATCACAGGCGACCGCCTCGACCTCTTTTTATTATTCATTATTCATCACAGCTCAAGCGGAACAACACTTTTTACCATTGGAAGAGCCCTCAATTCCTCAAGAACTGGTCCGGGAATAGGAGAATCGGTCTTGAGCAGAATAATATTTCTCTCTCCTTCCTCTTCCTGTCCGACCTGCATCCTTCCTATATTTATCTTGTTTTTGCCCAAAGTTGTTCCTATGCTGCCGATTGCTCCCGGTTTATCAAGATTGTGAATAAGAGCAAGATGTCCGCTCGGATGCATTTCAAGCCTGAAGTTGTTTATTCTTACAATTCTTTCATCCTTCTTCCCGAAAATAGTGCCGGCAATTGTAACCGGTTTATCTGCTGTAACTCCCTTAACGATTATAAGATTTATAAAATCTTCAGATTCGTCGCTTGCTGTTTCCGTTACCTTTATACCTCTATCCTTTGCAATGAAATTAGCATTGACGAAATTGACATCATCCTTAACTATGGGCACAAGG